>JBGQCL010000060.1:0-35472 GCA_041495365.1 Kofleriaceae bacterium
CCGTACGCGTCGGCGTGGGGCACCCCGCGGCTCGAGGACGAGCTCGATCGCGTCCAGCGCACGGCGGCCGCCGCGGTCGCCGCCGGCATGCAGGTCAATGCCGGCCACGATCTCGACCTGCGCAACACGCCGCTGCTCGCCCGCTCGGTGCCGCACATCGTCGAGGCGTCGATCGGCCATGCGCTGATCGCCGACGCGCTCTACCTCGGCCTCGCCGAGACCGTCCGGCGCTACGTCCGCGCCTGCCGCGGCGAGGCCGTCGATGCGCCGGTCACGCAGTAGCCGGGCGCGTCAGCGAACGATGCGCGCTGGCAGAGAGCGGCGAACGAGATCCGGGTACAACGCCGGCATGGCGCACGCAACGTGGGCGGCGCTCGTCGTGCTGACGGGCTGCGGGGCGGCGCCGGCGAGCCCCGCGGTGCCGGGTTGTCCCGACGGTGTGATGCGGGTCGCAAGCCGGGGCGATCTGGTGCGACTGGCGGGCTGCGCGACGCTGCGCGGGCTGACCGTGCGGTCCGGCGCGGCGATCGATGTCTCGGCGCTGCGCGCGCTGACCACGATCACCGGCGATCTGGTGATCGGACCGACGGTGGCGATCGAGGACGTGCACCTGGGCGAGCTGCGAGCGGTCGGCGGCGCGATCCGCGTGGTCGGCAACGGCCTGCTGCGGCGCATCCACCTGCCCAGGCTGGAGCGAGCGGGCGCGGTGATGATCGACGGCAATCCGGTCGTGGCGACGATCGCGCTGCCGCGACTGCAGATCGTGCACGGAGCGCTGCACATCACCGACAACGCCGCGCTCGAGCTGATCGATCTCGGGGCACTTGCAACGGTCGATCAAGCGCTCGTGCTCACGGGCGATCCGGGCCTGTCGCTCGTCGAGGCCGAGCGGCTCCAGCACGCCGCCACCGTTACCATCGATGCGCCGCGGCTGCCGCCCGACGTGGCCGAGCGTCTGCACGCGGCCGCTCGGTGAGCCCGCCGGTGACCGGCACCCGCGGTTCAGCTCAGGAGCTCGTCCACCGACGCCACCAGGAGCGCGCGATCTAGCCAGCCGTCCAGCGTGGCGATGTCGGTGCATTCTTGAATCCGCCGCCGCTGATCATCGGACATCGGCAGCCCGCGCTGCGCCAGGATCCGCAACAGCGCCCTGGCTTCGCCCTCGGCCTTGCCCTTGGCCTCGCCCTGGGCCTCGCCCTCGGCTTTACCCGCGGCGACATCGTGCTCCCAGGACCGACGGAGCGTCTCGCTGAAGTACTTGGGGGCTTCCGGCATCATCTTGTAGTTGTAGAACTCCTCCTCGGCTTCATCGCTCAGGGCGTTCTCGATCAGGCTCAAGTATAGCCATTGGTCTGCGCCTGGGAACGTCTTGAGGGTCACGTAGAGCGCGGCGGCGATCCTCGCGGCAACGTGGGGGTCGCCCTTGCCGTGGGCGACGACCGATAGCGCGGCCAGCTGCGGATCCCGGGCAGCTTCGCCAGGGTCCACGATCTTCGGAACCTGTTCGGGGTGGATGACCTGTGGGCGAAACACCGAACCGGGACCGAGGTCGATCGGCTGCGCCGCCCAGAGCGCGACCCGCGGGTCCGGGGTCACGACCAGCACGATGGCTGGACACCTGTGCCGGACGCGAGCGCCGGTCGCGTAGTGCGGCCACGTGAAGCGCTTGTCCTCGTCCTTCTGGAGCTGCGCCTCGACGACCGCGGTGAGGACCGCTCCATCTTGCGCCTTCATGACGACGACAGCATCGGCGCGATATTCGACCGCGACGGCCTCGTTGAAGACGGAGTCGACCAGCTGCGCGGCTGCCGAGGCCGGAACTCGGATGTCCAGAAACTGGGTCAAGAGCTCGGGCACGAGGTCCGGTTGCTTGCGGATCAGCTCGACGATGCCTTCATGCAGCGTGGAAACGGACATGGCGACACTCGACAACCTGCTCGATCGGTCTGACACTCGACGTGTGGCGTTCGAGTCCGCGGTGTTCGCGTCGTCGTCGTTCGAGCGCCCGGGGCATGACGAGCTGTGGATGTGGTTCGAGTACGACGCCGCGCTGCGCCGGCTCGACCTCGCGACCGGTGCGATCGGCGATGTCGTGTCCGGCGACGACAGCGTCGACTATCGCGCCGCGGCCGACGACATCGGGATCGGCAGCTTCGCGCCCTCGCTGCGCCGGCTGTCGATGGCGACCGGCGCGACCCTTGGCGCGCCGCTCGCGCTCACCGATCCCAACGACGTCGCTGCGCCGTACCGGCTCGGCGACCCGTGACGCGGCCCGGCGGTTTGCGCAGTGCTTGCACCCGGCTCGTTTGGCTCGCGCAAGCGTTGCGCCGATCCGGGGAGCATGAGCAGCCGGTGTGGCAGGTTTCGCGCCGGCTGCGCGGCTGGCGCACGGCTTGCTGCTGGTTGCGCCAGAGCAAGCCCATGCCCACCTCGCCACGCAGCCGGCGCGTACCGCGGCGCCTTGCATCGGCGCGATGTCCGTCGGTACGCCGGGTGCACCGTGAGATCGCGATCGCACTGGCTGCGCTGGGCCTGCTGCTCGCGCGGCCGTTGCAGGCGGAGCCGCTCGAGCCGCCGCTGCCGGCCGACCCGACGCTGGCGCGGCTGATCGCCGACAGCCTCGCGGCTCGTCCGGAGATCGCCCGGTCCCGCGCGCTCGCCGGCGCGGAGCGGGAGCAGGTTT
The DNA here is from genome assembly GCA_041495365.1 of Kofleriaceae bacterium. Lineage (GTDB taxonomy): Bacteria > Myxococcota_A > Polyangia > Haliangiales > Haliangiaceae > JABFXX01. The sequence goes on from JBGQCL010000060.1 coordinate 2,684, forward strand.
CGCAGGCGGGCGCGCTACCGGATCCGATGCTCCAGCTCGGGATCCAGAACGACGGCTTCACGAGCATCGAGATCGGCCGGATGGACACCAGCTTCGTGTCGATCATGGCGTCGCAGACGTTGCCGTGGCCCGGCAAGCGCGGCCTGCGCTCCGAGGTCGCCGGGCTCGGCGCCGCGCAGGCCCGGCAAGCGGTGGCGCGCCTCCAGCTGTCGACCGAGGCCGACGTCCGCCGCGCGTACCTCGACCTGCTCCTGGTTCGCGATCGGCTCGCGCTGCTCGACGCGCTCGCAGCGGTCTGGCAGAACGCCCAGGGCGTCGCGCGGGTCCGCTACGTCGCCGGCGACGGCGCGCAGTCCGACGTGCTGCGCGCCCAGCTCGAGCTCGCTCGGCTGCAGCAGCGGCGGCTCGCGCTCGGCGCCGAGGAGGCCACCCGCGTGCAGCAGCTCAACCGGCTGCGCGCGCACCCGCTCGACGAGCCGATCGAGGCGCCGGCACACCTCCGCGACCTGGCGGCGCTGGCCGGCCTCGAGGACCGGTTCGTCGCCGATCGCGCCGTCGCGCGCAGCCCCGAGCTCGCCGCGGCGCGGCTCGGCATCACCCGCGCCGATCGCACGGTCGCGCTCGCCGGCAAGAGCGCCTATCCCGACCTGACGGTGAGCACCGGCGTGATGATCCGCGGCGCGCTGCCGCCGATGTGGCTGGTGACGGTCGGCGGGCCGCTGCCGGTGTTCGCTGGTGACAAGCAGCGCCGCGAGGTCGCCGAGGGCGAGGCGCGGGCGAGCGCGGCGCGCAGCGAGGCCGAGGCGATCGAGCAGCTGATCCGGCTGCGCGCCGCCGAGCGCCGCACCGCGTTCACCGCGCTGGTCGCCACGATCGAGCTCTACCAGCGCGGCCTGCTCGTCCAGTCGCACGCGACGACCGAGAGCACGCTCGCGCAGTACAAGGTCGGCAGGGTGTCGTTCGCCTCGGTGCTGGAGGCCAACGCCGGGTTCATCGCCGACCAGGACGGCTTCCTCGAGTCGGTCGCCGCCGCGCACCGCCTGTTGATCGCCGACGCCGAGATCAGCCTGGAGGTCACGATGATGCCCGCGGAGTCCAGACCATGACCGCGCAGACCGACACGGTGTTCGGACCGGCCCCGGCGGAGACCGGGCCCGGGCTCGCACCCGCTCGCCCCCGGCGGTATGGCCTCGGCGCGCTGATCGCGACGGCCGCGCTGAGCGCCGCCGCAGCGGCCACCGCGGTGCTCGTCGTGGCGCCCTGGCAGGTCGCGGGGGAAGGCGAGCCGCGCGAGGCCGCCGCCGCGACGCTGTACCAGTGCCCGATGCATCCGTCGATCGTGCAGGACCACCCCGGCGAATGCCCGATCTGCGGCATGAAGCTGGTCGCGGCGCCGCACGGGGCGGCCCGTCCGGCGGGGAAGCCGGCGCGCAAGATCGTGTTCTACCGCTCGCCGATGGATCCGCGGCAGACCTCGCCGACGCCGCGCCAGGACGAGATGGGGATGGACTACGTGGCGGTCTACGAGGACGAGGTCGCAGGCGCGCCCGCGGTCGCGGGGCTGGCCACCGTCGAGATCGACCCGGCGCGCCAGCAGCTGATCGGGCTCAAGACCAGCGAGGTGGTGTGGGGCGAGGTCGGCGGCGCCTGGCGGACGGTCGGGCGGGTCGCGATCGACGAGACCCGGGTCCGCCACGTCAACCTCAAGGTCGCGGGCTTCGTCGAGCGGATCGACGTCGACTTCGTCGGCAAGAAGGTGCGGCGCGGCGATCCGCTGTTCTCGATCTACAGCCCCGAGCTGCTCGCGGCACAGGAGGAGTACCTGCTCGCGCTGCGGACCCGCACCGCGCTGGCGCGCAGCCCGGGCGCGGCGGTCGGCGGGGTGGCGGGCATCGCCGTCGACGACGGCGAGGCGCTGGTCGCCGCGGCGCGCCGCAAGCTCGCGCTGTGGGACGTGCCGGCCGAGCAGATCGAGCGGATCGCGCGCACCGGCGAGCCGACCAAGACGCTCACGCTGTACTCGCCGGTCGCCGGGGTGGTGACCCGCAAGGACGTGGTCGAGGGCATGAAGCTCGACGCCGGCGCGATGCCGTACGAGATCGTCGATCTGTCGTCGCTGTGGGTGCTCGCCGACGTCTACGAGAGCGAGCTGCGGTTCGTGCGCGAAGGCATGCCGGCGACGCTCAAGCTCAACGCGTTTCCCAACCGCGAGTTCGCCGGCAAGGTCATGTTCATCGATCCGCTGCTGAACCCGCAGACCCGCACGGTCAAGGTCCGGCTGACGTTCGCCAACCCCGACGGCGAGCTCCGGCCGGAGATGTTCGGCGAGGTCGTGCTGCGCGGCGCGCCGCACCAGGGCCTGCGGATCCCCCCCGATGCGATCATCGACTCCGGCATCGACAAGGTCGTGTTCGTCGCCGTCGGCGAGGGCAAGTTCGCGCCCCGCAAGGTCCGGCTCGGCGAGGCCGACGCGACGCAGGTCGAGGTGATCACCGGCCTTGCGCAGGGCGAGCGGGTGGTGATCCGGGCCAACTTCCTGATCGACTCGGAGTCGCGGCTGCGCGCGTCGCTCGCCGAGCTGCCGGGCGCCGCGCCCGAGCCCGAGCGCGCCCGCGTGCTGCCCGGCGGCACCGAGCCCGGCGAGCCGGCGTCACCGGCCGCGCCGGCCGCGCCACCCCCGCCGCCGGGGCATCGCGAGCACGCGCCATGATCCGGCGGATCATCCGGTTCTCCGCCGACCACCGCTACCTCGTGATCGCGGCGACGATCGTCGCGCTGGTCTTCGCGTGGTGGTCGATGCGCACGATCCCGCTCGATGCGCTGCCCGATCTGTCCGACACGCAGGTCATCGTCTACGCGCGCTGGGACCGCAGCCCGGACCTCATCGAGGATCAGGTCACGTATCCGATCACGACCGCGCTGCTCGGCGCGCCGCGGGTCAAGGCGATCCGCGGGTTCTCCGATTTCGGGTTCTCGTACGTCTACGTGATCTTCGAGGACGGCACCGACATGTACTGGGCGCGCAGCCGCGTGCTCGAGTACCTGTCGAAGATCACCTCGCAGCTGCCGGCCGGGGTCAAGGTCGAGCTCGGGCCCGACGCGTCCAGCGTCGGCTGGGTGTTCCAGTACGCGCTGGTCGACCGCACCGGCACGCACTCGTCCGACGAGCTGCGCTCGTACCAGGACTGGTTCCTGCGCTACGCGGTGCAGAGCGTGCCGGGGGTCGCCGAGGTCGCCACCGTCGGTGGCCAGGTCCGCCAGTACCAGGTCACCGTCAACCCCAACCAGCTGGTCGCCTACAAGCTTCCGCTCGACACCGTGATCGAGGCGGTCCGCAAGGGCAACAGCGACGTCGGCGGCCGGCTGGTCGAGCTGTCGGGCCGCGAGTACATGGTGCGCGGCCGGGGCTACGTCAAGGACGTCCACGACATCGAGAACACCGTGCTGCGCAGCGACGGCGGCACGCCGGTGCTGATCAAGGACGTCGCCAAGGTCGCGCTCGGCCCCGAGATGCGGCGCGGGATCGCCGACTACGACGGCAAGGGCGACGTGGTCGGCGGCATCGTCGTGATGCGCGCGGGCGAGAACGCGCTCGACGTGATCGGCCGCGTCAAGGCCAAGCTCGCCGAGGTCAAGCCGTCGCTGCCGGCCGGGGTCGAGGTCGTCACCACCTACGACCGCTCCGAGCTGATCGAGCGCGCGATCGACACGGTCGAGCACAAGTTGATCGAGGAGATCATCGTCGTCTCGCTGGTCATCCTGGTGTTCCTGTGGCACTTCCCGTCGTCGATCGTCCCGATCCTCACGATCCCGGTGTCGGTCGCGCTCGCGTTCATCCCGATGCGCATGCTCGGGATCAACGCCAACCTGATGTCGCTGGCCGGGATCGCGATCTCGATCGGCGTGCTGGTCGACGGCGCGATCGTCGAGGTCGAGAATGCCTACAACAAGATCCACCGCTGGCGCGCCGAGGGCGGGCGCGGCGACTTCCACAGCGTCCGGCTCGACGCGCTGCTCGAGGTCGGGCCCGGCGTGTTCTTCTCGCTGCTGGTCATCGCGGTGGCGTTCATGCCGGTGTTCACGCTGGTCGACCAGGAGGGCCGGCTGTTCCGGCCGCTGGCGTTCTCCAAGAACCTCGCGATGGCGATCGCGGCGATCCTGGCGATCACGCTCGATCCGGCGATCCGGATGCTGTTCGCGCGGATCGAGCCGTTCCGGTTCCGGCCGCGCTGGCTGGCGTGGCTCGCGACCCAGATCGCGGTGGGCACCTACCACGCCGAGGACCGCCACCCGGTCAGCCGGCTGCTCCAGCGGCTGTACGAGGGGCCGTGCCGGTTCGTGCTGCGGCACCCCCGGGCGACCATCGCCGTCGCGGTCGCGATCGTGGCCAGCGCGGTGCCGGTGTACCTCCGCCTCGGCTCGGAGTTCATGCCGCCGCTCCGCGAGGGCACGCTGCTGTACATGCCGTCGGCCGTCGAGCCCGGCATGTCGGTCGCCGAGGCGCAGAAGGCGCTGCAGCTCCAGGACAAGCTCCTGATGACGTTCCCCGAGGTCGCCGCGGTGTTCGGCAAGGCCGGGCGCGCCAACACGTCGACCGATCCGGCGCCGTTCACGATGATGGAGACCACGGTGCTGCTCAAGCCCGAGACCGAGTGGCGCGAGAAGCCGCGGTGGTACTCGTCGTGGGCGCCGGGCTGGCTCAAGGCCGCGCTGCGCCCGGCGTGGCCCGACCGGATCAGCGACGCCGAGCTCGAGGACCAGATGAACCGCGCGGTCCAGCTCCCCGGGATCTCCAACGCCTGGACGATGCCGATCAAGGGCCGGCTCGACATGCTGTCGACCGGCATCCGCACCCCGGTCGGCATCAAGATCGTCGGCGCCGATCTCGCGGTGATCGAGCGGCTCGCCCGGCAGACCGAGGCCGCGGTGGCCCGGGTCCCGGGCACGCGCAGCGCGTACGCCGAGCGCGTCGCCGGCGGCTACTTCCTCGACTTCGTGCTCAAGCGCGACCGGCTCGCGCGCTACGGGCTGTCGATCGACGACGCCAACACGATGGTGATCACCGCGGTCGGCGGCGACAACCAGAGCGTCACCGTCGAGGGCCGCGAGCGCTACGGCATCAACGTGCGCTACGCGCGCGACTACCGCGACGACCTCCAGGCGCTGCGCCGCGTCCTCCTGCCGCTGCCCGGCGCCCAGGGCCAGATCCCGATGGAGGAGATCGCCGACGTCGTGCTCGTCCACGGCCCGTCGATGATCCGCGACGAGAACGGCCTGCTCGCCGGCTACGTCTACGTCGACTTCGACACCTCGCGGATCGACGTCGGCAGCTACGTCGACCAGGCCAAGCGCGCGGTCGCCGCTGCGGTCACCGTGCCGACCGGGTACTCGATGATGTGGAGCGGCCAGTACGAGAACATGCTGCGGGTCAAGGAGCGGCTCAAGCTGATCCTGCCGCTCACCCTGGTCGTGATCTTCGCGCTGCTCTACCTGAACACCCGGTCGGCGTTCAAGGCGACGATCGTCATGCTCGCGGTGCCGTTCTCGGCGGTCGGCGCGGTGTGGCTGCTCGCGCTGCTCGGCTACAACGTCTCGATCGCGGTGTGGGTCGGGATGATCGCGCTGATGGGGCTCGACGCCGAGACCGGCGTGTTCATGCTGCTGTTCCTCGACCTGTCGCACGACGAGGCCCGCCGGGCCGGCCGGCTGCGCAGCGAGGTCGAGCTGGTCGAGGCGATCATCCACGGCGCGGTCAAGCGGGTCCGCCCCAAGGCGATGACGGTGTGCGCCGCGATGCTGGGCCTGTTGCCGATCCTGTGGTCGGTGGGCACCGGTGCGGATGTCATGAAGCGGATCGCGGCGCCGATGGTCGGCGGCCTGGTCACCAGCTTCGCGATGGAGCTGCTGGTCTACCCGCCGATCTACTTGCTGTGGCGGCGGCGCCAGCTCCCGGCCACCGCCGAGGCCGACGCTGCCGCCGTGGCGCCGGCAGTACCCTGAGCGCACACCCCGATATCGATTCAGACGCCGGCAAGCGGCTCGAAACACGCCTGATCGACGCGGATAGGGCCCATCCGACCTCGCGCAACGTCAGCGACGACGGCCTTTTGGTGCATTCGTGCAGCAAAATCCACACAGTGGCCGCGAGCCTGGTAGGCTGAAGAGGTCGCGATGATCACGCTGATCGAGGCGCTCAACTTTCGCTGCTTGCATTATGTCCGGCAAACTCTCGGGCGGTTCCACGTCCTGGTTGGGCCGAATGCGAGTGGCAAGACGACATTCCTTGAAGTCGTCTCGTTCCTGGGCGATCTGGTGACACATGGGCCCGAAAAGGCGATCCGTGAACGGACGCAGAACTTCGTGGATCTGCTGTGGGGGCGTCAGGGGGATTCGTTCCAGGTCGCGATCGAGGCGAAGTTGCCAGATCGGTTGCTTCCTTCCGACTCGAACTTCAACACCATTCGATACGAGGTGCATATCGGACAGGATGCCGAACGAAACGAGCTTGGCATCTGGGACGAGCGCGTCCGGCTGATGACGCACGAGGATGCGAGGCCACGCCAAGCGTCCTTGTTTCCCGCGCCTCGGCAGGTCCCGAAGACAATCCTGCAACCTTCCAAGCACGGTGCTCAAGCAGTCGTCACGAAGCACCGCAGTGGCAACGACAACTTCTATGCCGAGATCAGAAACGAGACGGGAGGCAAGGGTTGGATCCCGGCATTCAAGTTGGGACCTCGTCGATCGGCGTTGGCGAACCTTCCCGAGGATGAGACCCGGTTCCCGGCCGCGACTTGGCTCAAGACCTTGCTATCGGATGGCGTCGACAAGATGGTCCTCGACAGTCAAGCGATGCGCCGCGCCAGCCCTCCCGGGCAAAGTCGGACATTCAAGACAGATGGTTCCAACTTGCCGTGGGTTGTCGAGATGCTCCAGACGACGGATCCCGGCCGCTTCCATGACTGGATCGCGCATCTCCAAACAGCGTTGCCCGACCTGGAAGGCATCCGCACGATCGAACGCGCCGACGACCGCCACCGCTATTTGATGCTACGTTATCGTGGGGGCCTCGAGGTGCCGTCGTGGACGGCGTCTGATGGAACGCTGCGGCTCCTGGCATTGACGCTCCTCGCCTATATTCCCAGCTTGGAGGGAGTGTATCTGATCGAGGAGCCCGAGAACGGCGTGCATCCGCGCGCGGTCGAGACGATGTTTCAGTCGTTGTCGAACGTTTTTGATGCTCAGGTGCTGCTTGCCACGCATTCGCCAGTTATCTTGAGCTTGGTCGAGCCAGAGCAGCTACTGTGCTTTGCGAAGGACTCGGACGGCGCGACGGACATCGTCCTCGGCACGCAGCATCCCACGCTCAAGGATTGGCAGGGGGAGATCAATCTCGGGACGCTGTTTGCGGCTGGTGTGCTCGGATGATGGACAAGTCTCTGCGTGATCTCGTGGTGCTGGTTGCCGACAAGGACATGGAGCAAGCGATGCGAAACGTATTGCAGCGATCTGCTTCGCTCGGGATATCGGCGCTGACTCATGAGATCTACACGCATCCTGCGCACGACGGCGGTTGCCGTACAGTGAGCCACGAACTATTGCGACCGCTCGCGTCACAGTAGTATCGATATGCACTTGTATTGTTCGATCGTGAGGGGAGCGGTCGCGATGCGTGTACGCGGGAAGAGCTCGAGCGGCAGGTCGAAGGCCAGCTCGCTATGAACGGCTGGCTCGGTCGATGCAGCGTTCTGGTCCTCGATCCCGAACTGGAGATCTGGGTCTGGACGGACTCGTCCGAACTAGACAAGGTGATCGGCTGGGCAGGTCACCAACCTACGGTGCGTGAGTGGCTCGTTGCGCAAGGATTCACATTGAACACCGACGGCAAGCCGAATCGTCCAAAGGAAGCACTGCGTGCGGCGCTTCGCTACGTTCGCAAGCAGCCCTCGGCGTCGCTGTTTGCTGCGCTGGCAGAGAAGACGAGCCTGTCGAGGTGCACAGATGCAACGTTCCTCAAGCTCAAGACGACTCTTCGACAATGGTTTCCAGCTTGACATGGATTCTCGCTGCTGAAGCGCAGCGCGTGATTTTCATCGCTGTCGACGCGTATGACAACTTGAGCCACGGGCGCTCCTCGATGTCCAGCTCGACCATTCCGGTATGGGCGAAGCCGAGCTCACGCTCCGGGTACTCGCGCTGGAGCGCGGCGTACCGCTTTATCAACGTGCGCCCATCGGGGCACATCTCGACGACCGCGATCTGATCGAACACGCGCCGGCCATCCACAGAGTGGGCTTCCAGCGCTTCGATCACCAACCACTGATCCGGATGAGCAGCGCGTACATCGCACCAGCGCACGCTGCCACGCTAGCAGCGCCGGATCGTCAAAACAACTTTTCGCAAGATGGCGCCGGTCCGTGCTGGACTCGCTGGGGTTGTGAGCTTCGGCGAGTGTACTGAGCCGATGATGCTGCGGTAGCAGATGGCCCACGGGACGGCTGGTGTCTCGCGCGGGCGATCAGATACGGTTCAGCGATGACGGCTACCAGGCCATGGACGCGCTACGCGGGAATGGTCGACACGGAGACCACCGAGACCCACGCGCGGCTGTTCTGGTCCGGCGGCTGCCAGGCGGTCCGGCTGCCGCGGGGGTTGCGCTTGCCTGGCAGCAAGGTTGTCGTGCGGCGGGACGGTAAGACGCTCGTACTGGAGCCCCTCGCGGAAGCCGGGGACTGGGGAGGGTTCTGGGATCGACTCGTCTTGCTCGCTCGGCCGATTCGCCGTCGCGAGGCGCGGTCGGGCCAGCGGCGCAGGCGGCGTTGATGTCGCGGCTCGGTTTCGGCTCCGCGTCACCTGCTGCGCGGCGCGCATAGCCGGCCCGAAGACGGGTCATCCAGCGCATTGGCGCTATCATGGCGGCCATGGTGCGCGACGTCCTAGAGCTCGGCAGCTCGCTCGGCTTCCTCGACGAGATCTCGGAAGGCTTCGAGCAGCAACCCGACGCGATCGACCCGAGCTGGCGATCGCTTTTGAACGAGCACCCGCCGGGCGGCGGCAATGGCCATCGCACGGCGGCGGGCAACAGCGCGGCGCCGGCCGGGGCGCCGGGCGGCAACGGCCAGCCGAGCCACGGGCGGGCGCAGGCGCTGGCCGTCGAGCTGCAGACGCTGCCGCCGGTGTCGACCCGGCCGGTGACGATGCCGCTGTCGCCGGTCGCCGCCCAGGCCGCGCCCATGGTGTGGCCGCTGGTCAACGCGTACCGCAGCCGCGGCCACTTCAACGCCAGGCTCGATCCGCTGGGCCTGCTGGAGACCGCCCGGATCGTCGAGCTCGATCCGGCGACCTGGGGGTTCACGGCGCGCGACCTCGGCCGGTTGATCGAGCCGACCGGCGTGCACGGCCTGCCGCGTGCGACGCTCGGCGAGATCGTCGCCCACATCCAGCGCGTGTACGCCAGCACCGTCGGGCTGGAGTTCATGCACATCACGTTGCCCGCGCGCCGGTCGTGGCTCGCCGAGCGGATGGAGACCCGGCTGGTGGCGCCGCTGCCCGCCGAGACCCGGATCCGGATGCTGGCGCAGCTGATCAACGCCGAGCAGTTCGAGCGGTTCTGCCACACCAAGTACCCCGGGACCAAGCGGTTCTCGCTCGAGGGCGGCGAGGGGGTCATCCCGATGCTCGACGCGATCCTGACCCACACCGCGCGGCTCGGGGCGATCGAGGCGGTGATCGGCCTGGCGCACCGCGGCCGGCTGACCACGCTGGAGCAGATCCTGCGCCGGCCCGGGCGCGATCTGTTCGCGCAGTTCGAGGACGTCGAGCCCGAGAAGGCGATGGGCGGCGGCGACGTCAAGTACCACCTCGGGTTCTCGACCGACCGCACCGACGCCAACGGCCAGGTGATGCACGTGTCGCTGGCGTTCAACCCGAGCCACCTCGAGGCGGTCGATCCGGTGGTCATCGGCCGGGTCCGCGCCAAGCAGATCCGGCACGGCGACTTCGAGCACCGCCGCGTGGTCGGCGTGCTGGTCCACGGCGACGCGGCCTTCGCCGGCCAGGGCCTGGTGCCCGAGACGCTGCAGCTGTCCGGGCTGCCGGGCTACCGGACCGGCGGCACGATCCACGTGGTCGTCAACAACCAGGTCGGGTTCACCGCGTCGCCGGCCGAGCAGCGCTCGACGCCGTACTGCACCGACGTCGCCAAGATGCTGGAGTGCCCGATCTGGCACGTCAACGGCGAGGACATCGACGGCCTGGCCCGCGTGGTCGAGATCGCGTGCGAGTACCGCGCGCAGTTCGCGTCCGACGTGGTGATCGACATGTACTGCTACCGCAAGTACGGCCACAACGAGGCCGACGAGCCGAGCTTCACCCAGCCGCTGATGTACGAGCGGATCAAGCGCAAGGCGTCGCCGGTCGAGGTCTACACCAGACAGCTGATCGAGCACGGCGTGGTGTCGACCGACGAGGTCGCGGCGATGACCCAGCGCCGGGTCGCCGAGCTCGAGGGTGAGCTCGGCGCCGCGCGGGCGGCCAAGCAGCGCCCGGACGCGCCGTCGATGACCGCGATGTGGCGCGGCTACCGCGGCGGGATCCCCGAGCACCCCGAGGACACCGACACCCGGGTGCCGCGCGCCGTGCTCGCGCACATCGCCGCGAGCATGACCGAGCCGCCGCCCGGCTTCACGCCGCACCCCAAGATCGAGCGGCTGCTCGAGCAGCGGGCGCAGATGGGCAAGGGCGAGCGGCCGATCGACTGGGGGATGGCGGAGCTGCTGGCGTACGGCTCGCTGCTGCACCAGAAGATCAACGTGCGGATGAGCGGGCAGGACTGCTCGCGCGGCACGTTCAGCCACCGCCACGCGATCATCACCGACGTCAAGACCGGCCGCGAGCACCTGGTGCTCGGCCAGCTCCACGCCGACCAGGGGCTGTGCCGGATCTTCGACAGCCCGCTGTCGGAGGCCGGCGTGCTCGGCTTCGAGTTCGGCTACTCGCTCGATTACCCCGACGCGCTCGTGCTCTGGGAGGCGCAGTTCGGCGACTTCGCCAACGGCGCCCAGGTGATCATCGATCAGTTCATCGTGGCGTCGGAGGACAAGTGGAAGCGGCTGTCCGGCATCGTGCTGCTGCTGCCGCATGGCTACGAGGGTCAGGGGCCGGAGCACTCCAGCGCGCGGCTCGAGCGCTACCTGCAGTCGTGCGCCGAGCACAACATCCAGGTCGCCCAGCCGACCACGCCGGCGCAGATGTTCCACCTCCTGCGCAGCCAGGTGCTGTGCCCGCTGCGCAAGCCGCTGGTGGTGATGACGCCCAAGAGCCTGCTCCGCCTGCCGGCCGCGACGTCGATGCTCGACGAGCTCGCGACCGGCCGCTACCGCCGGGTGCTGGCCGACGAGGTCGCCGATCCGGCCCGGGTCACGCGCGTGCTGGCGTGCACCGGCAAGATCTACTACGAGCTGGCCGACGAGCGAACGCGGCGCGGCGACGCGACCACCGCGATCGTCCGGCTCGAGACCCTGTACCCGTGGTGGCCGCAGCTGGTCGCCGCGGCGATCACCGAGCGCTATCCCAGGCTGACCGAGCTGTTCTGGGTCCAGGACGAGCCCGTCAACATGGGGGCTGCCTCGTTCGTCACGCCGCGGCTTCAGGCGCTGATCGCCGGGCGCGCGGTCAGGTACGAGATGATCAGCCGCGCCGAGAGCGCCAGCCCTGCGACCGGCTCGCACAAGGCGCACGTCATGGAGCAGCAGGAGATCCTCGGCAAGGCGTTCGGCCGGACTGGAACGACTGGAACGACTGGAACGGCCGGCGCGGGCGGAACGACCGCGGCGAGCGCAGCCAGCGGGGCGAGCTGAGCTCCCGGCGCGGGCCGACGTGGGCCTGCGAGGGTGGTCGGTTGGCCCGGATCTGAGCCACGCGTGCGGTCGCGCGATCGGCGCCGACCGGGTAGCATGCGCCGCATGGCGGATCTCGTCGTACCTGCGCTGGGTGAATCGATCACCGAGGCCGTGGTCTCGGTGTGGCTCAAGCAGGTGGGCGACGCGGTGGCCGCCGACGAGCTGGTCGCGGAACTCGAGACCGACAAGGTCACGGTGCAGCTGCCGTCGCCGGTCGCCGGCGTGCTGGCCGCGCAGGCGGTCCCGGTCGGCGCGACGGTGAAGGTCGGCGACGCGATCGGCAGCGTCCAGCCCGGCGCCGCGAAGCCCGCGGTGAAGCCGGCGACTCCGGCACAACCCGTGGCAGCTGCCGCCTCGGCACCTGCGGCGGCAGCGCCTGCGGTCACCGCGACGGCGGCCCCGATGGCGTCGCCTGCAGCCGCGGTCACCCCGACGGCGGCCCCGGCGAGTCGCGCCGCGGCTGCACCGCCGGGCGCTGCGCCCACCCAGGCGGTCGCGTCCGCCGCCGCCCCTGCGCGGGCCAGCAACGGCGACAGCCTCGATAAGGCGGCGCTGTTGAAGCTGACGCCGTCGCAGCGCGCGGCGGCGCGCGAGATCGGCACGATCCCGCATCACGGCGCGGCGGTCGCGGCACCGCCGGCCGCCGCGCCGGCCGGGCCCAGCGCCGAGGAGCGGCTGGCCCAGGTCGATCCGCGCGACGAGGTGGTCGCGATGTCGCCGCTGCGCCGGCGGGTCGCCGAGCGGCTGGTCCAGGCCCAGCACGAGGCGGCGTCGCTGACCACGTTCAACGAGGTCGACATGACCGCGGTGATGGAGCTGCGCGCCCGCTACAAGGACAGCTTCGAGAAGGCGCACGGGGTCAAGCTCGGCTTCATGTCGTTCTTCGTCAAGGCGTGCGTCGCGGCATGCAAGGCGTTCCCCGGGATCAACGCCGAGGTGATCGGCGGCAACATCGTCTACAAGAAGCACTACGACTTCGGCATCGCGGTGTCGGCGCCCAAGGGCCTGGTCGTGCCCGTGCTGCGCGACTGCGACGCGCTGTCGTTCGCCGGTGTCGAGAAGGGCATCGCGACGCTCGCCGACCGCGCGCGCACCAGCAAGCTGTCGCTGCCCGAGCTGTCCGGCGGGACGTTCAGCATCACCAACGGCGGGATCTACGGCTCGATGATGTCGACCCCGCTGCTCAACTATCCGCAGACCGGCATCCTCGGCATGCACAACATCGTCAAGCGCGCGGTGGTCGTCGGCGACGACATCAAGGTCCGGCCGATGATGTACGTCGCGCTGAGCTACGATCACCGCGTGGTCGACGGCCGCGAGGCGGTGTCGTTCCTGGTCGCGGTCAAGGAGCGCCTCGAGGCGCCGGACCGCATGCTGCTCGAGGTGTGACTCATGCTGAGTTGGATCCAGCTCCATAACTATAACTGCTTTGTGGATTTCGAGCTTGCGTTGTCGCAGCGACTCTTGATCGTCGGCAGTAACGGCGCAGGCAAGAGCAGCTTGTGGGAAGCACTTGCAGGCATCCAAGATATTGCGGTACGCGGCAGCGAAGTCGCCGAGGTGTTCCCTACTCGCGCGTTGACGCGCTGGTTGCGAGACGACTCGCAGCGATTTGCAATCGACCTGCTACTCGGTTCAGAGCGATATCGCTATGAGTTGCAGCTGATACATCAGCGAGACAAGCGCGTTCCAACCATAACGCTCGAACGCGTGACACTCGAAGGTTCTTCGCGGCTCACGCTGTACGAGGTCAAGGATGGCAGCGTTTTTCTGTATGGCGACGATCCGTCTCCAGCTCCTCGCAGCACGTTCCGTTTTGGTCGAAAACGCTCATTCCTTCCCGAGTTGGAGGAACGACACGATAACCAGCGGTTGATCGCGGTTCGGGAAGCCATTAATGCGGTATGGCTTCTGGCCCCTTCGCGCCGTTTCAGTTCCACGGCGACAGAGGACGCGTTGTGGCTGGATCGGCGTGGGCAGAACCTCACAGCTTGGCTGCGAGGTCTCTTTGCTGAGCGCGCTGGCGTGAGTGCCGATCTTCTCGACGATCTGCGACCCATCATGGGGGGGTTGCGAGACATCGGTGTGAAGCCGATCAGCAAGGAGGTGCGCGAGCTCTCGCTCACGTTCCGTGGCGCGGGCCGCGACTATTCGATTACAGTGGACGAGTTGTCGGATGGCCAGCGCGTGCTCCTCATGCTTTACGCATTTCGCCGAGGTATTCTGCAGGGCGGTGCGACAGCCTTCGTCGATGAGCCCGAGATCGGGCTCGCACCGCACGAGATGCAACCCTGGCTGGCGGCCATGCTGGCCGATATCGAGGAGCGAGGAGGGCAGTTCTTTGCGGCATCGCACCATCCGACGGTGATCGACTATCTCGCACCGCACCGCACGGTACGTCTTTCCCGGCCAAAGGGCATGGGTGTTCGCGCAGACGAGGTGACTCTTGAGATGACTGGCGGAGTCCGCGTATCGGAGTGGATATCGCAACCCTGGGCATACGAGGATGAGCAAGGGGAGGATGAGGGCACCACGTGAGACTGTATATTCTTTGTGAAGACGACCTGCAGAAGAGACTCATCGAGCGGCTTGCAGAGCGCTGGGGGGTCGATCGGCGGCGTCGGTTCATCGACGCGGCGCCGAAGGGGCGTAACGGATCGCAGTACGTGCTCGACCGCTACGTCGATGTTGTCAGGCGGTGGCGGCGCACCAGCCATGACCAGCACGTCTATCTTGTCGTGATGATCGACGGCGACGAGCATGGCGTCGCAGCTCGAAGGCGGCAGCTGGAGCGGTTGCTTCAAGCGGCCGAAGTTGATCCGGCAGATCCCGCTCGCAGTACGATCCTGGTTCCGACTTGGCATATCGAGACCTGGATTGCATGGCTATGCGGGCATCGCCCGATCGATGAAGCTACACGCTACAAAGTGCAAGATACCGGCAGCGACGCGGCCCGTAAGATTGAGTCTGACGAGTATTCACCGAAGCGCGCCGTCGAATCGTGGACACCCGCTCACGTGGATGAATCGACGACTGTACCATCTCTGGCTGACGCTCGTCACGAGATCGCGAGACTTGGTTTCGAAGGGTGAGCAGCTGGCATCCGCAGGACGCCTCTCCTCAGCGCACCGGGCGGACCAGGATCGCGGCGCCGCTCATCGGATCGGCGGGGGCGGGCAGGGCGGCGCCGTCGAGCAGCGCCCGCGCGGTGTGCGCGACGCCGGCGACGAAGCCGCCCGGGATCGCGGCCACCGCGGTGACCTCCTCGCGGCCCTCGCCGTCGACCGGCCAGGCCTGCGCGACGGTGCCGGCGAGATCGAGCTCGGCGAGGAAGCCATCGTCGCCGCCGGCGGCGGTCAGCGCGCGGCTGCCCAGGCGGATCGAGCCGGCGTAGAAGCCGGCGACGACGACGCGCTCTCCGGCGGGGACGATCGCGCGCAGGCCGTCGAAGTCGGGGCCGCCGACCAGGACGGCGTTGAGCAGCGTGCCGGCGGGGCCCCACCAGGCGACCATGCCGTCGGCAGGGCCGCTGGCGGTCAGCTCGATGCCGCCGATGTGGACGGTGTCGACCGCGGTGGCCGCGATCGCGATCCGGCCGGCCGCGTCGATCGCGGCGCCGGCGACCGCGTCGTCGGCCTTGCCGCCGAAGCTCTGGACCCAGCGGCGCGCGCCGGCCGGATCGAGCTCGGCGACGAAGCCGTCGGCGCGCGGCGAGCGCTCGTCGAACGAACCCAGCGGCTCGCCGAGCAGCTCGGCGCCGGGGGCGAACGTGCCGGCGATCGCGATCCGATCGCCGGTCGCGGCGACGCCGTGCACCGCATCGGCGCCGGGGCCGCCGACCCGGATCAGCCACGCGACGCCGCCGGTGGCGGTCAGCCGCGCCGCGAAGCCGTCGGTCTCGCCGGCGCTCGACACCACGCGATCGCCGATCCGCAGCGTGCCGGAGAACGTTCCGCCGATCGCGACGCCATCGCCTGCCGCCGCGATCGCGGCGATCACCGCCCACTCGGTGGAGTCGACCGCGAGCTTCCAGGCCGGCGCGCCGGTGGCCGCGTCGATCGCCGCGACGGCCGCCCCGGGCTCGCCGCGCAGCGCCAGGCCGGCGACGGTGCCGGTGCCGCCCAGCGCGGCGACCAGGTACGCGCCGGCCACCGCGAGCGGGCCGCCGTAGCCGGGTAGCTCGGTGCGCCACACCGGCGCGGCACCGCCGGCCGGCCGGAGTGCTTCGAGGGTCGTCACCGGCGCCGGCGCTGTCACCGGCGTCGGCGCTGTCACCGGCGTCGGCGCTGTCACCGGCGTCGGCGCTGTCACCGGCGTCGGCGCTGTCACCGGCGTCGGCGCTGTCACCGGCGTCGGCGTCGGCCCCGGCATCGGCGCCGTCCCCGGGGCTGCGGTCGCGGCCGGCTGGCCACCCGCCGGCGAGGTCGTCGCCGAGGGAACTGGCTGGGCGGTCAGCGCCGCGAACACGAGCGTGCCGTTGCTGGCGACGCCGGCGAGCGAGCTCCCGGCGCGGCCGATCTCGATGGTGGCGCCTGACAGCGCCAGCGCGCCGGGGCTTCTCGGAGACGGGCATGCGGCGAGCGCAGCCAGCGCTGCCGCGCAGGACACGTGTGCGAGTCGCGCGCGCGTGGGCGCGAAGGTTTCCCGGGGGGATCCGGGGGCAGAGCCCCCCCGGAGAGGAGAGAGGAGCCTGGTAACGAGCACATTCCCGGGGGGATCCGGGGGCAGAGCCCCCGGAGAGGAGCCTGGTAACGAGCACATTCCCGGGGGGATCCGGGGGCAGAGCCCCCGGATGGGGGGATCCGGGGGCAGAGCCCCCGGATGTCAGACCTTCTCGCCGCGGGCGCGCAGCTCGGTGATCACGGCGGGCAGGCCGAGCTTGTCGATCCGGCGCATGCCGCGCGCCGAGATCCGCAGCGTGATCCAGCGGCGCTCGTCCTCGAGCCAGAACCGCTTGTCCTTGAGGTTGATCTCGAACCGCCGCTTGGTGTGGCGGTTCGAGTGGCTGACGTTGGAGCCGACGAGCGGCCTCTTCCCGGTGACCTGACAGACGCGCGACATGACAGCTCCTAGATCTTCGACTCTTTGAACTCGACGTGTTTGCGGACGACCGGGTCGTACTTCTTGAGCACGAGCTTGTCCGGCGTGCGCTTGCGGTTCTTCGACGTCGTGTAGAAGAAGCCGGTGTCGGCGGTCGACACGAGCCGGATCAGCTCGCGTCCTGATTTACCCTTCTTGGCCATGGCGTTGCTCCGGGGGGTGGACTTATGGCACGGAGAGCACGGTCCTGGCAAGCCGTCGTTGCGGCCGCGTGGCGCCGCGCACCCGCCCGACTCCTATTCGTCCTCGTCGTCGCTGTCGATCGTGTGCTCGGCGGCCTCGGTGCCGCCCTCGGTGGTCAGCCGGGTCGGGCCGCCCTCACCGGGGATAACCCCTGGTAATGTCGTGGTCTTTCGCTTGGCCCGGCGCTGGTCGATCGACATCGCGACCAGCGTCATGTCGTCGCCCTGCTGGCCCTGCTCGCCGCAGTGGCTGTCGATGTCGGCGAGGATCGCCTTGACCACGTCGTCGACCTTGCCGCGCGCGGTGCGGATCCGGCGCGACAGCCGCGACAGGCCGTAGTCGTTGCCGCGCGCGTCGCGGGCCTCGAGGATGCCGTCCGACACCATGATCAGCATGTCCCCCGAGTGGAGCTGGACCCGGGCCTCGCCGGCCTCGAGCTCCGGGGTGACGCCGAGCGGCGGGGTGTGGGCGCGCTCGGCCTGCAGCGGGAACACGCGGTCGCCGCGGCGGAGCAGGGGCACGCAGTGGCCGGCGTTGGTGAACACCAGGCTGCGGTTCTCCAGGTCGTAGATGCAGTAGACCAGCGTGGCGAACATGCCGTCGTCGCCGAGCTGCGCGATCTCCTGGTTGACGCGGCGGAGCAGCCGCGCCGGGGTCCGCGCGATCGCGGCGCGCGACCGCAGCTCCGAGGTCAGCCGCGCCATGTAGAGCGCCGCGCTGATCGCCTTGCCGGCGACGTCGCCGACCGCGAGGCCGAGGTGCGACGGGTCGTGCCAGATGAAGTCGTAGAAGTCGCCCCCGATCTGGTACGCGGGCTCGTAGTGCACCGCGAACTCGAGGCCGACGACCTGCGGGACGTTGGCGGGCAGCAGGCTGCGCTGGATCTGGCGGGCGACGCGCAGGTCGCGCTCGAGCTGCTCGCGCCGCGCGAGCTGGGCGGCGACCCGGGTCGCGTGCATCGCGAGGCCGGTCTGGGTCGCGACGGTCTGCAGCAGGTCGACGTCCTCCTGGCGGAAGCCCGCGTGCTTGCTCTCGACGTAGACCACGCCGTAGTGGACGCCGTGGAAGATCAGCGGCGCGCCCATCCGGGCCCCGACGCCCTCGTTGTTCTCGTCGGCGTTCTCGCTGAGCAGCACGCCGCGGCGGTCGCTCAGCACGTGCTGGATGATCGTGCCGGGGACCCGGAGATCGCCGCCGAACGCCTGGCGGCGGTGGCGCTGGCACTGGACCCGGAGCTCGCCGGTGCGCTCGTCCTCGACCAGCACGCCGACGTCCTCGGCCTGCGGGAACAGGTCGAGCAGGGCGTCGACCAGCTTGCTGACCAGCGCCTCCGAGGTGTCGCTGGCCGCGGTCGCCTGCAGGATCTGGGTCAGCGCGTCGAGCTTGCGCTCGAGCAGGCGCACCGCGCGCTGGTCCGCGACGCTGAGGATGCCGGAGCTGACGATCGGCATCCGGCCGGATCCGGAGTCCTCGCGGCTGCGGATCATCGACGCGCGGTCGCTGACGTCGACGATGGTGACCGCGTTGCCGCCGTCCGCCACGATCTTGCCGTCGGGGGTGCTCTCGCGGGTCTCGACCCGGATCCGGTTGTTGGCGATCAGGATCTCGTCGTCGTGGCGGATCTGGGTGGCGGCCTGGACCTTGATGCCGTTGACGAACGTGCCGTTGTTCGATCCGAGATCTTCGATCTCCCACGACTCGCCGGTCTTCCACAGCCGGGCGTGCTGCCGTGACACGCGCATGTCGGGGACGAAGATCTGGCAGTCCGATCGGCGGCCGATCACATACTCGCCGTCCGCGAGCTTGTAGCGGCGCCCTGCGATCGGGCCGGCCAAGAACACCAACGAGGGCATCCGCGCGGCCTAAATAGCACAGTTCTCAGGCATCGGCCCAGACACACCCGGGCAGGAACCGCGCCGACTTGACCCCCCGGGGGGCCGGCGGTGTACTTCGCCGGTGCAGGCGCTCGGTAACTTCATCAGCGGCGGATTCGTTGCGCCGTCCGGCACGGCCGTGGTGTCCCGGAACCCGGCGGCCGATGGGGCGGTGGTGTTCGAGACCGGAATGTCGCTGGCGGCGGCCGGGGATGCGGTGCGCGCCGCGGCCGCGGCGCAGCCCGCGTGGGGCCGGCTGGCCCTCGCCGAGCGGGCGGCGGCGCTGGAGCGCTTCAAGCAGGCAATTTCTGCCCGTGCGGACGCGCTCGCCGACGCCATCGTGCTCGAGACCGGCAAGCTGCGCAGCGAGGCCAGGGCCGAGATCCAGACGCTGATCAACCGCTTCGACCTCGCGCGCGGGGCGATCGCGGCCGAGGCGACCGGGAGGTCGGTCTCGCCGGGCGAGCAGCTGCGCTACCAGCCGCTCGGTGTGGTCGGCGTGATCGGCCCGTTCAATTTCCCGCTCCACCTGTGCCACGCCCACGTCATCCCCGCGCTGCTCACCGGCAACACGGTGGTCGTGAAGCCGAGCGATCTCACGCCCCTGTGCGGCCAGCGCTACGCCGAGGCGGCCCACGCCGCGGACTTGCCGCCCGGGGTGTTCAACCTCGTGATCGGCACCGGCGAGCTCGGCGCCGCCCTGCTGGAGCAGCCGGCCCTGCGCGGCCTGTGCTTCACCGGCAGCTGGGCGACCGGCCGCCGGATCCTGGCGGCAACGCTGGACCGCCCCGAGGTCCTGGTCGCGCTGGAGCTCGGCGGCAAGAACACCTGCGTCGTGCTGGACGACTGCGCGGTGCGCCAGGCGGTCCACGAGGTCGTCGTGGGTGGGTACCTGTCGGCCGGTCAGCGCTGCACGGGGACCGAGCGGGTGCTGGTCCACCGCAAGATCGCGGACCGCTTCGTCGCCGCGCTCGCGGCGGTGGCGCGCGAGCTGCCGTTCGGCCACCCCGACGATCCGGCCGTGTTCGCCGGGCCGCTGGTCTCGCAGGCCGCGCTCGCCAAGGTCGACGCCGCGCTGGACGCCGCGCGCAGGGCCGGCGCCGAGCCGATCGTGCCCGGCAAGCGGCTGCCCGGCGGGTTCTACCGGACCGCGTCGCTGCACCGGCTGCCCGACGGCGTCCACCACGCGCCCGGCTACACCGATCTCGAGGTGTTCGGGCCGGACCTGTGCGTGGAAGTCGTCGACAGCGACGACGAGGCGATCGCGGTGATCGAGGCCAGCCCGTACGGCTTCGCCAACGCGGTGTTCACCGGCTCGCAGGCGCGGTTCGAGCACATCTATACGCGGACCCGCGCGGGCATCGTCAACCGCAACCGATCGACCAACCTGGCCAGCCCCAAGCTGCCGTTCGGCGGCGTGGGCCGGAGCGGCAACTACCGGCCGACCGGTGCGTGGGCGGCGCGCAACGTGACCTCGGCGGTCGCCGTGCTGGAGAACCCGCTCGGCGCGGTCACCGCGCACCCCCAGATCGCCCGGCTGCTGCCGCCCTACGACCTCGACCGGCTGGCGGCGCATCACGCCGAGGAGGAGGCCGCCGAGGCCGCGCGCCACCTGATCGATCTGCCGCGGCCGATGCAGATCCGCCGGCCGCCGGGCGGCAAGCTCGCCGAGTCCGCGGCGCTGCTCGCCCGGCTCTACGCCGGCGATCGCGTGCCGCGCGAGAAGAAGCCGCCGGTGATCGACCACCTGCGCTCGGTCGGGCCGTGGATGGTGTCGGTCGACGCCGAGCCGCTGGTCGTGCTCGACGGGATGAGCCAGACCGCGACCGTGGTCGGCGGGTTCGCCGAGGACCCGGTGGTGCGGGCCTACGTCGAGGGCGAGCTCGCCGACACCCTGGTCCACGGCGACGACACCGCGCTCGGCGAGACCTGGGCCGCGGCCGAGTACGCACAGGCGCTGCGCCAGCTCGTGCCCGGCCTGCCGCACGTCACGTTCGTGGCGTCGGGCGCCGAGGCCAACGAGAAGGCGATGGCGCTGTGCCGGATCAACTGCCCGCGCCGCGCGGCGACCCGGGTGCTGGCGTTCGACGGCAGCTTCCACGGCCGCACCCTGCTCGCGCTGCACGCGACCCACTCGCCGAGCAAGCGGGCGCCGTTCGAGCTCCCGGGCTACGCCTGCAAGTTCGCTCCGTTCCCGATGTGGAACATCCCGGGCGACGAGCCGGCCGCGCCGAGCGGGTTCTACGCCGCGGCGGCGACCGGCGACGTCGCCGAGCTGCGCAGCCGGTTCGGCGACGCCAAGGACGATCCGCTGCTCGCCGCCGAGGTCGCGTCGCTCGCCGAGGTCGACGCGGCGCTCGCGACCGGCGAGTACTTCTGCACGATCATCGAGCCGATGCAGAGCGAGGGCGGCGACCGCTACGCGACCGAGCGGTTCTTCCGCGCGCTGCGCCTGCTCACCCGGTTCCACCAGACCTTCCTGGTGTTCGACGAGGTCCAGGTCGGGTTCGGGCTCGGCGGGCCGTTCGCCTGGCACTCGCGGTTCCGGCTGCTCAACGCGCGCGGCCAGCCCGACTACCCCGACGCGGTGACGTTCGCCAAGCGCGCCCAGGTCGGGGTCGTGATGTCGCGGTTCGCCGACCCCGAGCCGGCGAGCGCGCACGGCGCGTCGCTGGTCCGCGGCCGGATCCACGCCGACATGGTGTCGACCGCGCACAACGCCGAGCGGATCGAGAAGCTGGTCCAGCCCCGGCTCGCCCAGATCGCGCGCGCCTACCCGCACCTGGTCGGCCACCCGCGCGCCACCGGCTACGCGTTCGCGTTCGACCTGCCGACGCCCGCCCACCACGACGCGTTCATCGGCCAGCGGTTCTGGCGCGGCGCGGTGGTATTCGGCGCCGGCACCCGCACCGCGCGCTACCGGCTCAACGACCACTTCCACGTCCGCGAGATCGACCTGCTGTTCGAGACCATCCGGCGCTCGCTGTCGTGGCTCGATGCCCACCCCGGCAAGAAGGCGCCCGAGTGGGAAGACCAGGACGCCGGTGACGCGTCGCGCCCGGCCGCGGCGGCCAGGCTGCCCGAGCTGCGCTACCGCTCGCTGCCGCACTCCGAGGCGATGGACTTCCTGCCGGCGATCCTCGACATCGAATACCAGGTCTACGAGCCGGCGCGGCGGACCCCGCCGGCCGAGATCCGCGCCGCGATCGCCGACGCCGAGGGCGCGCTGCTGGTGGTCGAGAGCCCGGCGCCCGGCGACGGCGGCAGCTGGCAGCTGGTCGGGTTCGCGATCGGCGCGCCGCTCGAGGACTGCAAGGACGTCGAGGGCCCCGACGACGACCCGATGCTCGGCAAGCACAACACGCTGTACTCGGTGTCGATCACCGTGGCGCCCGGGTTCCAGAGCGCCGGCATCGGCCGGAAGCTCAAGGAGCTCCAGCTGCGCGACGCGCGGGCGCGCAAGAACCCCGACGGCTCGCCGCGCTACCGCTACGTGTCGAGCCGCAACCGGGTCGGCCGCACCGCCGAGATGACCCACCTCAACCGGACGTTCGGCGCGCACGTGGTGTCGGTGCTGACCGGCCAGTACGAGGACCCCGAGGGCCAGGCGATCTACTACCGGATCCCGCTGGGGCCGATCGCGCCCGATCCGGTGGTCAAGCAGGACGTGCTGCGCCGGCGCGCCGCGTCCCGTCCGCCGGGCGAGCTGGGGTCGGGGACCGCCGCCGGCGCTGGTCATGACGTCGCGTTCGATCTCGCCTCGGGACTGACCCGGCCGTTCGCGTCGGGGCCCGCGTCGCTGCACGACGCCGAGGCGCGCGGCCTGCTGTACGGCGCGGCGGTCAACAAGATCACGCTGATGAACTACGTCACGCCGGCCGCCGTGCGCGCGCTGGAGTGGATCAGCGCGCTGCTGCCCGAGCTGCCGCACATGTACCTGACGTCGAGCCGCGACGAGGCGGTCGACAAGGCGCTGCGCCTGATCCGCTGCACGCGCAGGACCGCGCAGGTCGCGATCGGCCTGCACGGCGGCTACTACGGCCACACCGCGGCGAGCTGCCGCTCGCTGTCGGACCCCGACGTGCACCTCGGCGGCCCGCCGCACTTCGCGTGGCCGCGCGTGCCACATCCGGCCCAGGCCGGGACCGCCGCGACGATCGACGCGCTGCGCGCCGCGGTCGGCGCCGCGGGCGGCCCGGCCGGCGTGCTGGGCCTGGTCTACGAGGTCGTCCAGGAGCGCACCGGGCAGGTCCTGCCGGCCGAGTTCGTCGCCGCGCTCGGCGCGCTGCGCAAGGAGCTCGATCTGCCGCTGATCGCGGTCGAGACCGCGACCCACACCTACCGCAGCGGCAAGGGGCCGTTCCTGTCGCCCGCGATCGGCCTGGTCCCCGACGTGCTGACCTGGTGGGGCGGCGGCCAGACCGGGTACCTGCACGTCGCCCCGCGCTGGTTCGTGCCGGGGCCGATGACCCTGGTGTCGACCTGGGACGGCGACGAGCTGTCGCTGATCCGCCAGCACCACCAGCTGCGCGCGGCGCGCCGGCTCGACGTCGGCGGCGCCGCGTCGGCGCTCGATCAAGCCCTCGGGCAGGCCCTCGGCTCGGTCACGTCGGCCGGCATCGGCGCGTACCGCGTGATCGACGCCGGCGCGCAGGCGAGCTCGCTCGCGGCGGCGCTGGCCGAGCGCGGCATCGCGGTCCGCCGGTTCCCCAACCAGCACCTCGGCATCATCCCCGCGCTCGACCAGATCGAGGCGGCGGCACAGGCGCTCGGCGCGGCGCTGCGCGAGGTCGTGTAGGACATCATGAAGTGCATCCTGAAGTGCTTGTCGATGGAGGCGCGATGAGACAGCTCGAGCTGCCGGCGGGCCAGCCGCCGCGCGCGTGGGGTCAGATCCACGGCGAGACGTTCCGCGGCGAGATCAAGGCGCTCGCCGCGATCCGGATCTACCTGTGCACCAAGGTCGGCGGGTTCACGTCGGCGGCGGAGGTCCACGTCGCCGCGTCGGCGCACTTGCCGGTGCTGGAGCGCTACCACCGCGGGCTGTACGACGAGCTGATCGGCATCGCCGAGGGCGCGGCGGTGTCCCCCGAGGACATCGTGATCGCCAACCACTACACCGACCTGCGCGACCTCGATCCCGACCCCGACACCTGGCGGCCTGCGCCGCTCGCCGACGATCCGGGCGCCGGGGCGTCCGGGCAGGGGGCCGCGGGGATGAACCACGAGGGCTGCAGCGTGCTCTGGGCCGAGTCGCCGACCGGCCGGCTGCTCGCCCAGACCTGGGACATGCACGCCACCGCGATCCCGTACGTGATGGTGCTGCGCGTGCCGGAATCGCCCGACGGTCCGCCGGTGACCCTGCTCAGCGTGACCGGCTGCCTGGGGATGGCCGGGATGAACGCGGCGCGGGTCGCGATCGCGATCAACAACCTGTACTCGACCGACGCCACGCTCGGCGTGGTGTGGCCCGCGGTGGTCCGCCGCGCGCTCCACTGCCGCACCGCGGCCGACGCGCGCGACGCGATCGCGACCAGCCCGATCGGCTCGGGTCACCACTACTTCGTCGCCGACCGCCGGCAGGCGTTCGCGATCGAGGCGTCCGGCACCCGGCGCAAGCAGGTGTTCGCCGGCGGCCGCGTCTACTGCCACACCAACCACTGCCTCGACGGCGACGTCGCCGCGCGCAGCAAGGTGCTGCCGGCCAGCACGACCCACGACCGGATGCGCTGGCTCGAGGCCGATCTGTCTCGCGCCCCGATCGCCGATCTCGCCGACGCGTGGGGCCGGCTCGGCAGCGAGGACGGCTGGCCGCGCAGCGTGTGCACCAACATGGCGACCCCCGAGTCGCCGCACGGCGCCGCGACCTGCGGCGCGATCGCGATGAACCTCGACACCGGCGAGCTGTGGGCGCAGCAGGGCCTGGTGCACAACGTTGCAGCCGAGCGCTGGCAGGTATGAACTAGGAGCGCCATGGACTATCCGTTCTTCTTCACCTGGTCCGCCCAGAACGCGGTCAAGCCGGTCGAGCTGACCGGCGGCGAGGGCGCCTGGTTCACCACCGCCGACGGCGGGCGCTGGCTCGACCTCGGCTCGCTGTCCTACCAGGTCAACGCCGGCCACGGCCGCCGCCGGATCGTCGAGGCGATCAAGCGCCAGGCCGACCAGCTGTGCCTGTCGACCGCCCACGCGGTGTTCCCGGCCAAGATCGAGCTCGCCGAGCGGCTGCTGGCGCTCGCCGGGCCGGGGTTCACCAAGGTGTTCTTCACGCTCGGCGGCGCCGAGGCCAACGAGAACGCGGTCAAGATCGCGCGGCTGGTCACCGGCCGGTACAAGTTGATCAGCCGGTACCGCAGCTACCACGGCGCGTCGATGGGCGCGTTGACCCTGACCGGGGACTGGCGGCGCACGCTGGTCGAGCCCGGGGTCGCCGGGGTGGTCCACGTCCAGGACTGCTACTGCGACCGCTGCCCGTTCGGCCAGAAGCTCGAGAGCTGCGCCCGCGAGTGCGCGAGCCACATCGGCACGACCATGAAGCTCGAGGGCAGCCGCTCGGTCGCCGCGGTGATCCTCGAGCCGGTGCCGGGCGCCAACGGCGTGCTGGTGCCGCCCGCCGAGTACTGGCCGATGGTGCGCGCGGCGTGCGACGCCGAGGGCGCGCTGCTGATCGCCGACGAGGTGCTGACCGGGTTCGGCCGCACGGGCCGGGCGTTCTGCCACCAGCGCTGGAACGTCACCCCCGACCTCATCACGTGCGCCAAGGGCATCACGTCGGGCTACCAGCCGCTCGGCGCGGTGATCGTGCACGACCGCGTCGCGCGCCACTTCGACGCCAACGTCCTGGCCTGCGGGCTGACCTACTACGCCCACCCGACGGCGTGCGCCGCCGGCGTCGAGACCCTCCAGCTGTACGCGGACGAGAAGCTGTTCGACAACGCCGAGCGCCTCGGGCCGGTGCTGCACCGCGAGCTGATGCGGATCCGGGACCGACTCGCCGCGCCGAGCTTCGTGCGCTCGATCGGCCTGCTCGGCGCGCTGGAGTTCGTCGAGCAAGGCGAGATGGGGGGTGGGGACCCCGACGGCTCCGCCGACGGGGCGGGGGGCAAAGCCCCCCGTGGGATCGACGAGCGACCCGCGACCGCGTGGGCCCAGCTCGAGCGCGAGCTCGCCGCGCGCCGGATCTCGCTGCATGTCGAGCCGCGGCGCGGCACCTGCGTCTTCGCGCCGCCGCTGTGCATCACCGAGGGCGAGCTCGTGCAGGGCATGCGCGCGTTCGGCGACGCCGCGGTCGCCGCGTTCGGCGGCAAGGCAGGTGCCGCGTGACCGGCCGGCACGCCGACAAGGTCGTCGCCTCGGTCGCCGAGGCGCTCGCAACGCTGCGCGACGGCATGACCGTGCTGGTCGGCGGCTTCGGCCTGTCCGGCAACCCCGAGGCGCTGATCCGCGGTGTGATCGAGCGCGGCGTCCGCGATCTGACCATCGTGTCCAACAACGCCGGCAACCTCGGCAAGGGCCTGGCGCTGTGGCTCAAGGCCGGCATCGTGCGCAAGGTGGTCTGCAGCTACATCGGCAACAACGACGACCTCCACACCCGGAGGGCGTCCGGCGAGGTCACCGTCGAGATCACCCCGCAGGGCACGCTCGCCGAGCGGATGCGCGCCGCCGGTGCCGGGATCCCGGCGTTCTACACCCCGACCGGGGTCGGCACCGTGGTCGAGCACGGCAAGGAGACCAAGGAGTTCGACGGCCGGCGCTACGTGCTCGAGCGCGCGCTGCCCGGCGACGTCGCGCTGGTCCGCGCCCAGGTCGCCGACCGGTTCGGCAACCTCCGGTTCTGGCGCACCGCGCGCAACTTCAACCCGGTGATGGCGACCGCGGCCCGGCTGACGATCGTCGAGTGCGATCGCCTGGTCGAGCTCGGCGCGATCGATCCCGACGACGTCCACCTGTCCGGCATCCACGTCCACCGCATCGTCCACGTCCCCGAGCACGAGAACGCGTTCGAGTACCGGACCGTGAGGAAGCGCCCATGACCCACCCCGAGCCCACGCCCTGGTCGACCGCGGACATGGCACGCCGTGCGGCGCGCGAGATCCCCGCGGGCGCGATCGTCAACCTCGGGATCGGCCTGCCGACCCAGGTCGGTGACTACCTCCCCGACGGCCACGCCTGGCTGCACTCCGAGAACGGCCTGCTCGGCATCGGCCCGTTCCCCTACGAGGGCGACGAGGACCCCAACCTGATCAACGCCGGCAAGCAGACGATCACCGTCGTCCCGGGCGGCGCGACGTTCGACTCCGCGGCGTCGTTCGCGATGATCCGCGGCGGCCACGTCGACCTCGCGATCCTCGGCGCGATGCAGGTGTCGGCGACCGGCGACCTCGCCAACTGGGCGGTCCCCGGCGGCAAGGTCATGGGCATCGGCGGCGCGATGGACCTCGCCTCGGGCTGCCGCCACGTGATCGCGATGATGCAGCACGTGACCAAGAACCACGAGCACAAGCTGGTCCGCGCCTGCGACTACCCGCTGACCGCGGCCCACGTGGTCTCCCTCGTGATCACCGATCTCGGCGTGTTCGAGCCGACCGGCGACGGCTTCCGCGTCGTCGATCTCGCGCCCGGCGTGACCCGCGAGTACGCGCAGGCCCGGACCGGCGCGCCGCTCGCCTGATCGCAGCCGCGGACCGCACGTGGTGGACACCTCTGGCCGGCGGTATGAACTATGGTAGGAACCATGGTAGGAAGAAACGTATGAAGGCGAAGGTCAGCGTCTCGCTCCCTCGTGACCTCCTGGAGGAGATCGACGAAGAAGCCGCCCAGACGTCGAGATCGCGCAGCCAGATTCTCGAGATCTGGTTGCGGCTGGCCGGCCGCCGTCGAGCCGCAGAGAAGCTGGAGCAGGATACGCTCGCCTATTACGCGAGCCGCACTGCCGATCAGGCAGCCGAGGACGAGGCGCTGTCGCAGGCATCGCTTCGCGCGGTCAGGAAGCGGAAGATCGACTAGCCAATGCTACGCCGCGGCCACGTCTACTGGGCTGCGCTGGACAAGCGTCGCCCGGTGCTGTTGCTGTCGCCCGACGCGCGCAACGACAAGGCTCGGGATGTGATCGTCATCCCGGCCTCGACCGTGATGCGCGAGGGGCCCTGGCACGTGCGACTCAAGAAGGGGGAGGGTGGCCTGACCGCGCCGTCCGTGCTGTTGTGCGAGCAGATCACGACCGTCCCCAAGGACTGCCTGGACACGACGCCTCTTGGCGGCCCGCTGTCGTCGGCGCGCATCGGAGAGGTGGAGCGGGCCGTCCTGCGGGCGATCGGAGTCCCGTGATCGGTCGCTCAGCTGGCTTCCGAGCGGTCGCGTGGCGGAGACGAGCCGGCCGCGGTGCGCGGCTTGGGCGGCGCAAGGTCGGCGGCCTGGGCTGAGAGAGGCTTCGGCGGGATGACCGTGGCGCTGAGCCGGCCGGCCTGGAACGAGAATCGTGCGACGTACGGTGTCCAGAACCGGAACACCTCGGTCGAAGGAAGTAACCCGAGGCCCTGCTCGGTCAGCCGGTGCAGGATCACGTTAGTTGTCGGAGGTGCACGCTCTCGAACTGCATCGCGCGGCGCGTTGCATCGGCGTGCGCGACGACGGCGCGCGATGATTTCGAGAACATGGCGAACAGCCGCGGGTCATCCGGCATGGCCGCCTCGCCGGCCAGTCGACCGGCGAGTAAGGTGCCTCGTATCGCCGAGAACGGAACGATGAGTAGCGGCAGGTGGTAGTCGAGACTCGTCGCGAGACGCGCGACGACAAGCCCCAGCACCTGACCGGCTACGACCGCCGGTGCCCCCGACAGCTGCGCTGGATCGACCGGCGCCCCGGGCAGCTCGAGCTGCCAGAGCGTGTGGCCGCGTACCGTGATGGGACCAGTAACGACGCCCGAGATCTCGATGGGTGTCGAGAGCCCCGGCTCGTACGCGAGCGCGGTGAACCGGCATGGGGCGCGACCGCCTGCTCAGCGGTGGAGAGCACTGCGGGCAGCTCGCCGGTGATCGGCGGGCTGAAGCGGAGTAGTGCCAGGCCGGCTTCGTCCACGACATTGATCCGGGCCTCGCGGCGCGTGCCACCGGCCTCCAGCTCGATGCGGTCGGCGTTGGATTCGGCCAGCGATGCGGCGGTGAGTGCGGCATCTCGTGCGACCAGACATGCGGTCAGCGTGGTCACTCGCGATCGGTCGTGCACGAACACGGGGACCGCGACTCGACGCAGCAGCTCGGTGTTGTCATCGTGAAGCAGGAGCATCTTCCCCCAAGTCGCGCCGTGGCGTTCAGTTTACGCTACTGAACTCGTGACGCCGCGTTCAAGCCGCCGCGGCGCTGATCTGGCCGGGGAACCGGCAACGTACAGCATGGTCTGTCATCGACGTCGATCGCATCGTGTAGTCGCGTCTCACGCTGCAGGTTCTCGAGATCGTCGCGGACGCCGGACATGTCAGGCGCGAACCGCACCGCCGCGGTGCGCGCCGCAAGCTCGAGGGCTTGGCACCGAACTCGTCGCGCTATCAGCTCGTCGGATCGCCGTCCGGCGGCTGAACCGCACAGCGAGGATGGACCTTCGCCGCCAGGACCTCGGTCACGACGAAACTGCTGTCCGCGAGCTCCACGACGAAGCACTGGTCGAACCCCTCGCTCGCGAGCACCGGGCACAGCCGCTTCGCCACCGAGTAGATCCCGGCATCGGGGACCCGCGCGCGGGCGGTGCGTAGCGCGTTGCGCTGGACCGCCTCGGGCACGGCGGTGACGAACGCGTAGCTCACCGCGCGGGCGCCGGCGGCCCGTGCGATCGCGACCAGCGGCTCGCGCTCCACCGGCGTCGGGTTCGTGTTATCGACCACGACCGACCGGCCGGAGCGCAGGTGCTCGTCGATCAGCCGGCGCTGCCGCGTCTCCTTGTTGCGCGCGTTCGGCCACGCATCCTTGCTCACGTGCTGATGGCTGGTGGCGAACCGCTCGCGGTAGAACGTCGTCTTGCCCGAGGCCTGCAGGCCGCTGAACACGATCAGCTCGGTCATGGCCGCTGCGGCTCGGGATCGGCGCGCTCGAACAGCACAGCCGCCAGGTTCGCGATCTTCCGCGCCGGCGGCAGGTCGAGCTCGACGACCTGCGTCCGCTTGAACGCCGTGCCCGGGGGCGGACGGTGCGGCTCGGGGATCCGCGCGCGCTCCTCGTCGGTCAGCGTGCGATCGAAGCTGCGCCGCTGCAGGTACGTGCCGCGCTTGAAGAACGCCGGAAAATCGTTCCAGTTGACGCCCTTGTGCCACAGCATCTCCTGCTTGGCGCTCGAGCCCTTGCCATCGAGCTCGCGTTCCGAGTAGTGCGCCAGGGCCGCCATCGTGATGCTGTTCTTGGTCGCGTCGTCCTCGCGCCAGATGAACACGTCGGCGGCGTCGGCGAGCGACGGCACCTGCCAGATCCGGCAGTCGAAGTGCGGCGTCTCGCGCACCTTGGCCGGCAGGTGCTCGGCCAGCAGCTGATAGAACCGGGCGGACGCCATGCCGGCCAGCACGGACGCGAGCTTCTGGAACCTGCCGTCGAACGCGTAGTCGGAGATCGACTGCGACGACTCGTACCACGCGAGCGTGATCTCGTCGCTCTGGGTGTATCCGACCAGGGCGACCATCTCCTGGACCAGGTAGCGCGACGTCTCGATCATCGCGGTCGACATACCGGGATCGTACGGCCGGCGCAGGTCGCGGGTGAAGGTATGGAAAGCCCGTCCATCGAGCCGGGCCAGCAGGGGCAGCCCGCGCATCGCGCGGCGGTCTGCCTCCGTGCGCTCGAACTGCTTGCAGCGGTCACCGAGGTCGTCTCTGGCCGTCGCCATGGTCCACCGAGCATGCAACACGAGCAGCTCGGCAGTCGACCGACAGCGACGTGCGGATCGCCGTCCGGATGTGCTGAGTTTTGCCGGATCGGGATCGTCCGCTCCGGACCGATCGCGAGAACCGGCCGCGCCGGTCGTGCGTTGCTAGCCCGCCGCGTTCGCTGCGAGAGGGCAGGGACGGACGCGGAAGACCTCTGCAAGGAGATCCTCGTGCGCGCGTACATGGGCAACCTGATTGTCGCTGTTCTGATGGTGGGCTGTACAACAACGAATACAGAGCTCGGCACCGACCACCAGGGCGTCGAGCTCCACGTCGATGCTCGGTCGTTTCTCACCGCCGCGATCACGCGGCTGTCGGTCGAGGCCGCGGGCCAGACCCAGGACCTCGCGTTCAACCCCGCGACCGGGACGTTCGACGCCATGCTGTTCCTGCCGGCGGGGATGCAGAGCCTGGTCGCCCGGGCGTTCTCCGGAGACATGCTGGTCGGCCAGAGCCAGCCGACCTCGGTCCAGGTGACGCCGGGGACGATCACGCGGGTCCTGCTGCGGATCCTCGACCTCACCGGGACGCTGGGGCAGGTCTACGGGCCGATCCTCGACTCGCTGGCGTTTCCGACCACGACCGACGCTGGCACCACGGTGACGTTCGCGGTCTCGGTGGTCGCACCGCACGGCGATCCGGTGACCTACGCGTGGAGCTCCGACTGCATGGACTCGACCTTCACCACGCCGTCGGCGGCGACCACCGGCTGGTCCAAGGCCGCCCAGGGCACGTGCGCGATCACCGTGGCCGCGACCTCGAACGGCTTCACGGTCGGCCAGAGCTTCGGGATCGTGGTGTTCCCGGCGGGCGCGAACATCGGCGCGGTGAACGCCGGCGCGATGTTCATCGGCTCGCCGTTCATGATCCTCAGACTCAACGATGTCGAGTGCGCCGCGGGCCCGGGCAACAACGGGTCGTGCCCCGCGACGATCGCATCGCCCGCGATGACCAGCTACGACGCGAACGTCGGGGCCTGGGGCGGCGGCACGCCCGGTACGATCGACCTGTCCGATGACTGCGGCGGTCGGTTCGGCTCCTCGTCGCGCGGCCTCGGCGACGTCAACGGCTTCTGGCTCCCGCCGCTCGGCGGTGGGCTGTGCTTCGTGACGGCGCACGCGGTCAGCGGCGACGGGCTGTCGGCCACGGTCACCGTCGCGGTCCTGACCCGGCCGGGCACTCCGCCGACCGCCCGGCCGCCGCAGCTGAACGTCGGGTTCGAAACCGGCTGCGCACTGGGCAGCTCGGCGATGCCGCCGGACTGCGGCCTCCTCCAGACCGGGAGCCGGCGCAACGTGGTCGGCGGCGTGTTCTGGGACGACGGCCATCCCGGATCGCTGACGATCAATGATGACTGCGCCGGGGCGCAGCCTGATCCCGACACGGCGAGCTTCTTCGTGGCGTCGTGGCTGGCGCCGAACATGCCGGGCGCGACCTGCACCACCACGCTGCGCGCGACCAACCTCGAGGGCATCACCACCGAGTTCGCCGCGCGCTACCACCTGGTCGCGCCCGGCGGCTGAACCGGCAGCGCGCGGCGGCTCGCGGCGACGAAGCGGCGAGGGCGCGCGGGCAGCGCGTCAGGTACAGCGACGGCTCGATCAGCTCGAGCTCCCTCAGCGTCCGCTGGCCGGCGACGTCGCGCGCGACGTCGACCGGCCGTACAGGATGCGGCCCGCGACCGTGGCGAGCGCGGCCTCGGTGACCGCGCGCTCGTCGCCGGCGATCGCGACCGGGCCATCGACCCTGCTCGTCGTCGCCGGTGAACCGCGGCCGCTTGCGGACGGCGTCGGATGCCGAATCCTCATGGCCGGCGGTACAATGTCCCCC
>JBGQCL010000061.1:0-35433 GCA_041495365.1 Kofleriaceae bacterium
GGTAGGACGCTGGTGCACCCGTGCGCTTGACACCGGCGCCGATCAGTGCGCGGGCCGCCACTTTCCGGCGGGAGAGATCCCGGGCTGATGCAGGTTTATTCGAGGAGGCTGCAGGTTTTTGGAGCGCGGAAACCCAAAGTCCTGCAAAGCCTCCCTTGTCCGGCTTTTGGCCGGATCTCGGACGCGCGTCCGGATTCCGGCCATTTCCCGGACAGCGAGGTCGCGGCAGCGAATCCGACCTCGTGGGAGATCCTCGACGAGGATCGGC
This sequence comes from Kofleriaceae bacterium, assembly GCA_041495365.1. Taxonomy (GTDB): domain Bacteria; phylum Myxococcota_A; class Polyangia; order Haliangiales; family Haliangiaceae; genus JABFXX01. The sequence continues at coordinate 269 of JBGQCL010000061.1, forward strand.
TCGTGCGGCGGCTCGCGCAGCACAGGCGCGCGCCCGGCACGGGCGGTGCAGTGCGGCCCGGCAACCACTTGCCGGAGAACCTGTCATGTCCTCGCATCCCGTTCGCTGCCATGCGCTGCTCTCGCTCGCGATCGCCGGGCTCGCCGCCTGCGGCGGCGCGCCGCCCAGCCTCGCCGGAGACGCGGCGCCATCGACCATCCCGACCAGCCCCGTCGGGGTGTTCGCGGTGACCAGCACGCTCGACTTCCACGTGCCGGGTGCGGCGGCGCCGGCGCTCCAGGCGCTGCTCGCGGCGACCGATGGACCCGACGACCCGGCGCGGTTCGTCGTCGACCGTCTGGTCGCGCTGCTGCCCGACGGCAGCGTGAAGACGATCGCGGATGCGGCGGCGCCGTTCGTCGCGGCGTATGTCAACGCGCGGCTCGCCGACCTCGCGCCGCACCTGGTGGCCGGGCTCGACGGCCTGGCGACCGGGCTGGCGCGGATCGCGACCCACCTCGGCACGGTCGAGACCCTGCGGATCGACGACGGCGGCACCGGGATCCGGACGATCACGGGGGTGCGATTCGAGGTCGGCCACGCGGTGACGGTGGTGCCGCTGGCGGGCGCCGGGCTCACCGACCTCGCCGCCGGGGTCCGCGTGACGCTCGATGCGACGGGGCGCGTCGCGATCTCCGAGCACGAGCACGCCCTGCCCTACGGCGCGATCCTGCGGCTCGGGCTCGACCGGGCGGTGGCGCCCAGCGTCGCGCCGGCTGCGGGTGACCTCGCCGGTGCGCTCGGCGCGCTGCTCGACTGCGATCAGCTGGGCACGGTGATCGCCAACCGCGTCGGGCTCGGCTCGGCGACCCTGTACGGCGCGGCCTGCCGGGCCGCGATGACGGCGCTCGCCGCCGAGGTCGACGCGCAGCTCGCGGCGATCGATCGAACGCCGCTCGGCATCGAGGTCGCCGGGACGGCGATCGGCTACGATGGCAACCGCGACGGGGTGATGGACGAGCTCGACGCGGGGCGCTGGACCGGATCGGTGTACTCCGGCCCGGATCGCGAGCCGATCGACGCCGCGAGCTTCGTCAGCGAGACCTCGCGATAGCGACGAGCCGGCCCCGGCGCGGTGGTACAGTCGCGGCGTCTCCCCGCCGGTCCCCGCCGGCACCCTCCGGCCGCGACATGATCGACCCCGTTCAGGAGCTCGTCCACGACCACGCCGACATCAACCGCCGGGTGCTGGCCCTCGGCGCGGCGATCCGCGCGCTCGATCGCCTCGACGGCGACGGCATGGCGGTCGCGCTGGTCCACCAGCTCGGCGAGCTGCGCGAGCTGCTGTTCCTGCACTTCGCGCGCGAGGAGGAGGGGCTGTTCCCGTTCGTGTCGGAGGCGGTGCCCGAGCTGGCCGACCGGGTCCAGACGATGGCGATGGCGCACGACGCGATCTGCGGCGGGCTCGCCCGGATGTGCCACCTGGCGTCGGCCAACGCGGAGCTCGCGCTGGTCCTGGCGATGTTCGCGCGGTTCGAGGCGGGGTACGCCAGCCATGCCGACGCGGAGGTCGAGCTGCTGCGCGAGCTGACCGCGCGGCTCGATGCCGGGCAGCTCGGGCGGCTGGCCGATCTGGTGCGCGGGCTGTAGGTGTGATCGAGCTGATCGACGTCTGCAAGCGCCACGGCCGACCCGGCGCGCCGTGGGCGGTGCACCGGCTTTCGCTGACGGTGGCCGCCGGTGAGCTGGTCGCGGTGCTCGGCGAGTCGGGCAGCGGCAAGACCACGCTGCTCAAGCTGGTCAACCGCCTGCTCGATCCCGATCTCGGCGAGATCCGGGTCGCCGGCCGCGACGTCCGCGCCGAGGATCCGGTTGCGTTGCGGCGCACGATCGGCTACGTGATCCAGCACGTGGGCCTGTTGCCCCACCTGTCGGTCGCCGACAACGTCGCGATGGTGCCGAGGCTGCTGGGCTGGCAGCGCGGCGAGATCGCGGCGCGGGTCGACGCCCTGCTCGCGCTGGTCGGGCTGCCGCCGGACGAGTTTCGCGCGCGGTTCCCCGACCAGCTGTCGGGCGGTCAGCGCCAGCGCGTCGGGGTCGCGCGCGCGCTCGCCGCCAGGCCCAGGCTGGTACTGCTCGACGAGCCATTCGGCGCGCTCGACCCGATCACCCGCGCCGCGCTGCAGGGCGAGCTCGCCCGGATCCACCACGAGCTGGGCCTGACCACCCTGCTGGTGACCCACGATCTGGCCGAGGCGCTCACCCTGGCCGACCGCATCGTGGTGATGCGGTCCGGCGAGGTTCGCCAGATCGCAACGCCGCGCCAGCTGGTCACCGCGCCGGCCGACGACTACGTCGCGCGCCTGGTCGAGGTGGTGCGCGCGCAGAGCCGGCGGCTGCAGGCGCTGGCGGAGCCGGAGCTGGCGCCGGCGCCGGTGGAGGCTGGGGACCGGCGACCGGAGCTCGGCGATGACTGACCTCGGTGAGGTGATCGCCGGCGCGGCGCCGCTGCTTGCCGCGCACCTGGCGCTGGTGCTGGTCGCGCTCGTGGTCGCGGTCGCGATCGGGCTGCCGCTCGCGGTCGTGCTGGCCCGCAGGCCGCGGCTCGCGGCGTCGGTGGTCACCATCGCCGGTGCGATCCAGACCGTGCCCAGCCTCGCGCTGCTGGCGCTCATGGTGCCGGTGATCGCCGCGACCGGCGGGCTCGGGGTCGGGGTGTCGTCGTTCGGGTTCGCACCGGCCGCGATCGCGCTCACGCTGTACGCGCTGCTGCCGATCGTGCGCAATGCGATCGCCGGGCTGCGCGGGGTGGACGCCGCCGCGGTCGAGGCCGCGCGCGGGATGGGGATGGCGCCGCGGCAGCTGCTGCGCCTGGTCGAGCTGCCGCTCGCCGCGCCGGTGATCGCAGCGGGGATCCGCACCGCGTCGGTGTGGACGGTGGGGACCGCCACGCTGGCGACGCCGATCGGCCAGGCTTGCCTGGGCAACTACATCTTTGCCGGGCTGCAGACCCGCAACTGGACGATGTTGCTGATCGGGGTGATCGCGGCGGCAGCGCTCGCGCTGGTGCTCGATGCGATCCTCGCCGCCGCCGAGCGCGCGGTGTCGCGCCGGCCGCGCGGCAGGCTGACCGCGCCGGTCGCCGGGTTCGCGGCGCTGATCGCGGTGGTGCTGGGCGTGCTGCCGCGCCTGGCGGGCGGCGCGGCCCCGAGCCCGACCGCGGCGCGAGCGCCCGTGGGTGGTCCGGCGAGCGCGCCGGGGGCGGACCACCCGCGCATCGCGCAGGTGCGGATCGGCACCAAGGTGTTCACCGAGCAGTACATCCTCGCGGAGCTGCTGCGCCACCGGCTCGCAGGCCGCGGCATCGCGGTGGAGCTGGTCGAGAGCCTGGGCTCGAACGTGGTGTTCGATGCCCTGCGCCGCGGCGAGCTCGACGCCTACGTCGACTACTCGGGGACGCTGTGGACGACCCAGCTCGGGCGCGATCGCGGCGCGCCGCGCTGGCAGATCCTCGCCGAGGTCGAGGGCCACCTCGCCGGCAAGGGCATGCGCAGCCTGGGCCCGCTCGGCTTCCAGAACGCGTACGCGCTGGCGGTCCGGCGCGATACCGCGACCCGGTTCGGCCTGCGCAGCGTGGCCGACCTCGGGCCGCACGCCGCCGGAATGGCGCTCGGCGCCGATTACGAGTTCCTGAGCCGCCGGGAGTGGACCGCGGTGCGGACGGCCTACGGGCTCTCGTTCGCACGCACGGCGAGCTTCGATCCGGCGCTGCTCTACGAGGCGGTCGCACGCGGCGAGGTCGATGTGATCTCGGCGTTCTCCAGCGACGGGCGGATCGCGGCCTACGATCTGGTCGTGCTCGACGACCCGGCCGCGGCGCTGCCGAGCTACGACGCGATGATCCTGCTCGGGCAGCGCGTCGCCGGCGATCCGGACGTCGTGTGCGCGCTGGCGCCGCTGCGCGATTCGCTGCCGGTGGAGCTGATGCGGCGCGCGAACCTGCAGGTCGACCGCGACCACCAGGCGCCGCGCGACGCGGCTGCGTGGCTGCTCCGCCGGGCAGCGATCACGGAAGCGTGCGCTGCGCCGGGTGCGCCAGCGCCGGTGCGCTGATCGCGCTCCGCTCCCGCGGTCCGGCCACTGCGGACCACCGCTACAAGAACCTCGGAGGCAAGCCCGGGCACGGCGATGCGCCGGATGGGCCGCCCGCCGAGCTCGGCGAAGCGGACCGGACGCCGCGGTCCGTGGCGTGGCTCGCCGCCGGGAGCTCCGGGGCGCGGGCCGACGGGCCTTGCCGGGCCGATTGCGGCTCGCGGTGGCGCCGCGAGGCCCGGCGCGCCGGCCGCGCAGGGCTCGCTGCAGTGGTGATACCGGCCTGCGGTGAATTCGTGTCTCGCCACAGAAATTCGAGTCGCGACACTCGGCCGGCAGACTAGTAATCTCCATTGCGGAATACCGACGAGGTGCAAAGACGATGCAGTGCAGCTCGGGTAAACTCGCAGTATGATATCACGGTATTATGCTTGTCCTGAACGACCCGAAACGCATAAGTAGACGGGTGCGTTCGCTCGAGATCCTGCTGGTGGCGGACAGCGAGCTCGTCGCGCAGGCGTTGTCGGCGACGCTGCGTCGCGCCGGTCATCGCGTGACTGCATCGACGACGATCGCCGGCACCGTCGAGACGTTGATGCGACGAGGGTCCGAGGTCGACATCATCATGACCAGCACGCGATTCGACAGCGTGCTCGGCGATGACGTTGTCCAGTACGGCCGGAAGTTTGCCGCGAACGCGCGGTTCATCGTGCTGCGCGAGGTCACCGGCCACGTCGAGGACATCGAGCGTGCGTTGATCCGGCAGGCGGTGCCCGAGCGGCTCACCCTGGCGCGCGGGTGGAACTGACCCACCCGGGACGCCCCCCGATCGCACGGCGACCGCGGACGCGGGAGCGGGCGGCGAGCTGCGAAGCCGGTCACGTGCGAACCGGACGACAGCCGGGCATCCGCTCGGCGCAGCGCGTCGGCTCCGGCGAGCTCCGGGAGTTCGACCGGCCTGTGCGCGAGCGCCCGTTCGCCGCGCTGCCGCGCGCACTACGTGCGGCACGCAGCTAGCAAGATGGCGCGTCGCGGCGCGTATCGCAGGCGGTGCGGACGAACTCCAGCAGCGGGGCAAACTGCAGCGGCTTCTTGAACAGCGGGTAGCCCTCGGGGGCGAGGTGCGGCGAGCTGGAGACGATCGCGACGGGCACGTTGGCGAGCACCGGCTGGCTGGCCAGGTACGCCAGGACACTCGAGCCGATGATCCCCGGCATCAGAAGATCGAGGATGATCGCGGCCGGGGGTTCGTGGTGTTCCAGGAACAGGATCGCCGCCGCACCATCCATGGCGACGTCGACCCGGTATCCGGCGCGCGCGAACAGCTCGCATAGCAACATCCGGATATCCGCATCATCATCGACGACCAGCACCGTGGGCCGGTCCACAGATTGCGCAGCGTTGGCGATCACAGGTGATGCAGATGCAATCGCCAGGCCGCTGCTATGACCCGGTTCCGCCTCGAAGATCGGCGATCTCAGGAGGATCGCGGATCGGCGAGCGCCCGGCGGATCAGGTCCGGCGGGACGGAGGCCCGGGGGATCTTCGAGTCGACCCGGCGCCGGCCGCGACGCGCCGGCGGCTCGAACCACGAGCGCGGATCGGCGTCGAGGCCCAGGCCGTGCATGAAGTTGTAGACCGCCTTGCGCAGACCCGCCGCCAGGGAATCGTGGTCGCAGCCCGTCGGATCGTCGAACGCGACGTCGTTGCGGGCGAACGTCGCCGGAGCACCGGCGCGCAGCCGGATCCCGTAGAGCGCGGGCGCGCGACCGATCGGGCTGTGGACGGTGGCGGTGAAGCGGTGCCAGAACGCCGACTGCAGGCAGTCCGCGGCGAACAGCTGGCGCACCCGCTCCAGCGCGTCGATCGTGTCCTGCGCGGTCTCGGTCGGGAACCCGTACATCAGGTAGGCGTGGACCATCACGCCGGCGTCGCTGAACGCCCGGGTCACGCGGGCGACCTGCTCGACGGTGACCCCCTTGTTCATCAGCGCGAGCAGGCGATCGGAGGCGACCTCGAGCCCCCCCGACACCGCGACGCAGCCCGAGCGAGCGAGCAGGCGGGTGAGCTCGGGGGTGAACGCGGCCTCGAACCGCACGTTGCCCCACCACGTGATCGTCACGCCGCGCGCGATCAGCCGCTCGGCGAGCGCGCGCAGCGCGGCCGGTGGCGCAGCCTCGTCGACGAAGTGGAACCCGCTCTAGCCGGTCTCGGCGACCATCGCCTCGATCCGGTCGACCAGGAGGTCGGCCGGCGCGCGGTCGTAGCGCGCGATGTAGTCGAGCGTGACATCGCAGAACGCGCACTGCTTCCAGTAGCAGCCGTGCGCGATCGTCAGCTTGTTCCACCGCCCGTCGGCCCACAGCCGGTGCATCGGGTTAAGCATCTCGAACAGCGACAGGTAGCGATCGAGCGCGAGCCCGGCGTAGCTCGGCGTGCCGGCGTCGCGCAGCGCGACGTCGCGCAGCCGGTCGTCGCTGACCAGCCGGACCGCGCCGGACTCGCGCACGAACGTCCGGTACAGCGGCGCCGCGGGATCGGCGAGGTGGCGGAGCAGCGCGAGCAGCGGCGCCTCGCCGTCGTCGAGCGTGACGTAGTCGACGTAATCGAACACCCGCGGCTCGGCGAGCTCGCGCAGCTCGGTGTTGACGTAGCCGCCGCCGAGCACGATCCGGGTCGCCGGGGACGCCCGCCGGATCGCACGCGCGATCCGGAACGCGCCGTAGACGTTGCCCGGGAACGGCACGGTCAGGCCGACCACGTCGGGGCGGTGCCGCGCGCACAGCTGCCCGGCGAGCTCGTCGAGCATCTCGTCGATCAGCGTCGGCTCGCCCTCGAGCGCGCGGCGCAGCGGATCGAAGCTCGGCGCGCTCGCCGCCAGCTGCTCGGCGTAGCGCGACAGCGCGAACTCGGGCGCGATGCCGTCGCGGATCACGTCGGCGAGGTCGTCGATGTACAGGCTCGCGAGGTACTTGGCGCGATCGGCGATGCCGAGCCCGCCGAACGCCCACGCCAGCGGATCGTCGTCGCCCGCCCCCGGGCCCTCGGCGAGGACATGGAACCGCGGGCCCTCGGGCAACAGCTCGCGGCCGACGATGCGAAGCGCGAGCGCCGGATCGCGGCCCTGGAGGAACCGGATCACCGGGTCGATGGTCGCGACGTAGCGCTCGGCGTGGGCGAGGAACCACGCGATCGACGGCGGCGCCGGCGCGCGAGCGCGGCGGCGGGACCGCTCGGCGGCGCGCGCCGACAGCTCGTCGCGCACGCGCTCGATCCCGGCGCGGCTGAACACGCGCAGGAACAGCTCCAGCGCGAGGTCGGCCTGCGCGAGCGAGAGCCCCAGCCCCGCCGCGTGCTGGCGCAGGAACCCCACGAGGTACGCCGTCGCGGGGTACGGCGTGTTGAGCTGGGTCATCGGCGGGGTGACGAGCAGGAGCTTCACGTGCGGCGCGCTAGCCTACCCCGGCACGGCGGCTTTGCAGCTAAGCTCGAGCCCGATGCGCCCGCTGCTCGCGACCACCGCCCTGGCCACGGCGCTCGCCGGGTGCCGCGGCGCGCCCACCGACGACGGGGTGTGCCGCTGCACGCCGGACAACCGCGCGCGAACCCGGCGAGCCGACGGCAGCACGCTCGACGCCGCCACGCTGCTCGCCCGCCTGCGCCGCCACCAGCGTGACGTCGCGCTGCAGCGGCCCGGGCGCGACGTCAAGCTGCTCGACGACGAGCTCCGGCTCGAGCTCACCGAGTTCTGCCAGCCGTGCAGCGCGTGGGTCACGGACCGCCTGACGATCGACGACATGTTCCCGCTCGACCGGCTCGACGACGCGGCCGCCGGTGTCTGCATGGGGCTGGTCCTGCGCGACGGCACGACGGTCTACGGCAACGCCCGGCCGCGCGCGTGCCGGTGATGGCTTGCCCCGGCCGTCACCGGCGCCGGCGGATCGCCTCGCGCGCGACCCGCAGCAGCTCGTCGACCGCGGGCCGGACCAGCACGAAGGCGGCGGCGACGTAGACGATCGCGCCGACCGCGATCTGCACGACCAGCGAGGCGATCAGCGGCGCGCCCGCCGCGGCGAGCCCGCGCGCGACCCCGAGCACGGCGAGGTACATCGGCGCGCACGGCAAGAGCGGCCGCGCGACCGCGCGCAGGTAAGCCCCGACCGGCAGCGTCGTGACCCGGCCGGCGGCGGCGATCGTGGCGACGCAAGTCGCCGCGAAGCCGATCCCGGCGCCGACGCACGCCCAGTACGGGCCGCCCTCGTAGCCGCCCACCGCGACCCCGGTCAGGACCACGATCGCGCGGAACAGGCTCGACAGCATGACGACGCGGGTGCGCTGCACCGCCTGGACGTAGGCGATCACCGCCCAAGTCATCGGCCGGAACACGAACATCACGCTGAGGATCGCGAGCATCGGCGGCATCCGCTCCTGCCACTGGGCGTTGAAGAACGCGGCGACCGCGGTCGAAGCGACCGCGCTCAGACCGACGCCGAGCGGCGTCACCACGAGGCTCATCAGCGAGGCCGACATCACGGCCGCGCGGTCGCGCTGCTCGGGCGCCATGCGCGAGAACGACGGCATCAGCACCTCGCCGATGTGCTCGGCGACATTGCTGATCGGGGTGTCGGCGAGGTTGTAGGCCTGGTTGTAGGACCCGACCACGCTGGCGCCGAACAGCCGGGACACCACGAGGTTGTCCCACCGCTTGGTGGCGTTGTCGGTGACGATCGCGATCATGATCGGCAGGCCGTAGGTCACGAGGTCGCGGATGTCGGCGAGGCGCATCCGCGCGCGCACCAGCCACTCCGAGCGCGGCGCCGCGTACAGGAACAGCACCGAGGTGACCACCGACTTGACGACCGCCCCGAACACCAGCGCGTACGCACTCCACATCCGGACGGTGGCCAGCGACGCCGCGATGAACGCGATCTCGCCGAGCCCGTTGATCGTCGCCAGCGCGCGGAACCGCAGCGCGCGCATCAGCAGGCGCTCGGGGACGTAGCGCAGGCGATCGATGATGAGGTACGAGAGCGCGAACCCGAGCACGTAGCGGGCCGCCCCGGGCGTGCCGAACAGGCCGCACAGCGGGCCGCGCAGCGGGTAGACCACCGCCAGCGCGACGACTCCGAGGGCGACATGCACGACCCAGGCCTGGAACGCGACCGCGGCCGACGCGCGCTTGGTGATCAGGTACTGGCCGAACGAGAACGCGGTGAACGCGTTGGCGGCCAGCACGGCGATCGCGGCGTTGCTGGTCTCGCCGACGTCGGCGGGCAGCAGGTAGCGCGCGAGCACGATCTGGCCGACCAGCGTGAGCATGCGGGTCGAGATGCCCCACGCCATGTTCCACGCCACGCCGCGCGCTGCTTCCCGGGCGATCGACATGCGGCTCAGCCGAAGTTCTTCGCCATCCAGCGCGTCACGGTGTCGATCAGCTCGGCCTGTACCGCGAGCTCCGTGAACGTGTGGTTGGCATCCGAGAAATACGCATGCTCGATCCGGCCGCGCAGCGCCGGGAACCACTCGAACAGCTGATCCGGGTGGTTGTACCCCGCGCCGTGGATGCCCGAGAAGATCGCCAGGATCCGGACGCCGCGATCGACGAGCCCGGTCCACTGCGCGCGATCCACCGGCAGCGGCGGCGCCTCGCGCTTGCCGCTGGTCTGCGCGGACTCGTCGCTCCGGCGCAGCTGCGCGATGGCATGCTGCAGCCCGCGCTCCGCGGCCTTCAGCCCCCAGCGGACGACGTCCTGCGGCCTTCCGCGTTTTGCCACACGGGTGTATAGATAGCGGAGCCGGCTGCGTCGCGTGGGATGGGTAGGCGGATCGACCAGGATGATGCCAGCCACGCGGTCGTCGACCAGCGCGGTGGCGATGGAATTATCCGCCCCCGCGCAGATCCCGAACAGCACGAAGCGTGGGATCCCAAACATCTCGGTCATCGCGGTCATCGCGAGCCGGGTATCGGCGACCGCGCTTTCGCGAAAATTTGCGGCGTCAGGCGACGCCACGCTGTCGCCGATCCCGCCGAGGTCGAGCCGCAGGCCGGTGGTGCCCGCGCCCGCCAGCCGGCGCGCCAGCGCGACGTGCAGACGGTGCGGCCCGATGCGATGAAGCACGCCCGCGTTCAGGAGGATCAAGCCGGGGTCAACTGTCCCCGGCGACATTGTTGCGCCGCGCGCAATCCGTTCACCTCCGGACGGATGGCTTACGATCCCGACGAGCCGCCCGTCGTCGCCAAGCGTGAGGACCTGGTCGCGCACACGCGGGTCGACCCCCGGACGTCCTTGCCACCCACGGGTTGCGGTCATGCAGGACGCGATTGTAAACTGGTTTGCGTTGGCCGGGGTGCGAATAGAGTACTTCGGCGCGCAGCACCAGCTGCTCGGCGCGCTCCACCGTCCTCAGCGGCTGCGACCGCGCAGCACCGCTGTGCTGTTGTGCAATCCGTTTGGTGAAGAAGCCTCTCGAGCACACCGCATGTTCCGCGTGCTGGCGACCCAGCTCGAGCGCGCGGGGTACGCCGCGTTGCGGTTCGACTACTCGGGGACCGGCGACTCGCTCGGCGACAGCCAGGCGGCCACCGTCGATGCCTGGGTCGGCGACGTCGCGATCGCCGCCGACCGGCTGCGGTCGGCGTCCGGGGCAGCGCGGCTCGCCGTGGTCGGTCTGCGGTTCGGCGCGACCCTCGCGACGCTGGCCGGTGCGCACGCCGATCTGCGGCTGCGCCACCTCGTGCTGTGGGATCCGATCATCGACGGCGCGGCCTACCTCCGCGAGCTCGCGCAGCAGCACCGCAGCTACATGCGCGAGGAGATCGGCGAAGGCTGGGTCGACCGGCTGCAGCTGGCCGCCGACGGCATGCCGGCCGAGGCGATCGGCACGCCGATCGGCCCGACGCTGGGCGGCCAGATCGCGAAGATCGATCTGTCGGTGACCGTGCCGGCGGCCGAGCAGATCACCGTGATCACCACGCGGATGACGCCCGAGCTGGAGCGGCTGCGGCCGCGGCTGCCGGCGTGGACGCGCTGGCTGGAGATGGCGGACAGCCCGGCGTGGAACGCCGATGCCGCGCTCAACGCGATGACCGTACCGATGGACATCGTGCGGGCGATCGTCGGTCGCATCGAGGAGGCCTGCCCTTGACCGTGGTCCGACCCGGCCGCCGACCTCGCGGCGGTCGCGCCGGGCGTCCGCGCTGACGCCAAAGCCATGCCCCCGCGACCTCCCGCCTGTATGATGGGGGCAAGATGGCCGCGCCTCGCATCCACGTCGCTCCCACCAGCTTCGAGCCCTGGAAGATCCAGGCGGTGACCCACGCGCTGTCCGATCACCCGCTGCTCCAGATCGACGCGCTGGTCGAGCTCGGCCGCCGCCAGCAGCAGCGCAAGCTGGTCCGCACCCACAGCAACGCGGCGACCGCGGGTACCAGCTTCGCCGACGCGCCCAACCTGCACCCCAACGCCCAGGACGCGGTCACCACCCTCGCCGACATCGAGCGCGCCGGCGCCTGGATGTCGCTGCTCAACGTCCAGGCCGATCCGATCTACCGCCGGCTGATCGACGAGGTGCTCGACGAGGTCAAGCCGACCGTCGAGCGCCGCGATCCCGGCATGTGCTACCGCGCGGGCTGGATCTTCGTGTCGTCGCCCAACACCGTGACCCCGTTCCACATGGATCACGAGCACAACTTCATCCTCCAGATCCGCGGCACGAAGCGGCTCTACACCTGGGACCCGTTCGACCGCGAGGTCGTCTCCGAGCGCGCCCAGGAGCTGTTCCACGACCAGCACTCGCGCGAGCTCGTGGTGTGGAGCGAGGCGTGGCGCCCGCGCGCCCGCGTGTTCGACCTCGAGCCCGGGCTCGGCGGCTACATGCCGTCGACCACGCCCCACCTGGTCGAGAACGGCGACGGCCCGTCGATCACGATGAGCTTCACCTACTACACCGACGCGACCCGCCAGCGCGAGCTGCTCTACCGCGGCAACGCCCGGCTCCGGCGGCTCGGCATCGAGCCCCGCGCGGTCGGCAGCTCGCCCGGCCGCGATCGCGTCAAGCGCGCCGTGATCGCCGGCTACACGACGGCCAAGAACGCCGTCTGGCGGGCGCTCGGCCGCAGCTTCCGCGACACCGGCGTCCCGTACGCCCCGGCGCCGCGCAGCAGCCCCGCCGCCGGCGTCGACGCGATGTGATCGATCCGACGCGCGATTCGCGCGCGCGCCCGGCCGGATCGATGCCAAGATGGCTGGGGTGCCGCCGATGCGAGTGGATCTCCTGTGCGCGATGTGCGGTGCGCTGCTGGTGGCCGGCTGCGGCAAGTCGCCGGCGACGCCCGACGGCACCGGTCCCCAGCCGATCGACGCCGCACCGGGCGACGCCACGCCGGGCGACGCCGGGCCGGTCGACGCCACGCCGGTCGACGTCCCCCCGCACATCCCCGGCACGCCGGGCGCAGCCGCGCACGGCCTGGCCTACTACAAGCTCGCCGATCCCAGGTACCCCTCGAACCCCACGTCGATCTCGACGCCGACGCTGACCACCGCCGCCTCCGGTAGCACGATCATCGTCAGCGTCGGCCGCGGCGATCTCAGCAAGTTCGCCGCCGCCACCGTGACCGACACCGCGGGCAATGCTCCGTATCTGAAGCAGGGCCCGCACGGGTACGACCCCGCATTCCCCGACTCCGGCACCGCGCTCTACACCTTCACCAGCGCGCGGGGCGGCCCGGGCTTCCAGATCACGACCAGCGCTGGCCAGAACATGAAGGGCCAGCTCGACGAGACCACGATCGCCGCGGTCGAGGTCATCGAGGGCACGCGGATCCAGGACCAGCAGTGGAACGAGGTCGTCCAGCCGAGGAACCCGATCCCGGTCACCAGCAACAGCGTCACCACCACCGGCCCGGCGACCCTGGTCGCGTTCTGGTGGGGCGACGGCTTCCCCGGCACCCCGCAGAGCGCCACGCCCGACAGCGGCTTCACCCTGGTCGACACCAACGCGTTCGAGACCGACTCGTTCGTCCAGTGCGCGGTCGCGGTCAAGAACGTCTCCGCTGCCGGCACCTACCACGTCACCTGGACCTCGGACCCGATCCAGGGCGCCCAGCTCTGGCTGGTTGCGGTGCAGTAGCGCCCCGCCGTGAAACGCGCGATGTTCGCGGCGTGAGTCACCCCGACGCGGTCGTGATCGGTGCCGGCGTGATCGGCGCGAGCGTCGCAGTCCACCTCGCGCGCGCGGGACTGCGGGTCACCGTCGTCGATCGCGGCGCCGCGCCCGGCACCGGCAGCACCGCGCGCGCCACCGGCGGGTTCCGCGCCCAGTACGCCACCGCGATCAACATCCGGCTGTCGCTGCTCGCCCGCCCCCAGCTGCTGCGCTTCCGCGACGACACCGGCGTCGACCCCGGGTTCCAGCCGGTCGGCTACCTGTGGCTCGCGACCGGCGAGGGCGCGCTCGCCGAGCTCCGCGCCGCCCACCAGCTGCAGCGCCGCGAGGGCCTGGGCGACGCCGTCCTGCTCACCCCCGCCGAGGTCCCGGCGATCAACCGCTTCATCGCGCTCGACGGCGTGCTCGGCGCCGCGTGGTGCCCGAGCGACGGCGTGATGCGGCCGACCGAGATCCTGCGCGGCTACCTCGCCGCCGCCGAGCGCCTCGGCGTCGCGCTGCGCTGGGGCGAGCCCGCCGTCGCCGTCGACCGCGACCCCGCCGGCCGGATCACCGCCATCGTCACGCCGCGCGCCCGCTACCCGGCCGCGATCGCGGTCAACGCGGCCGGCGCGTGGGCCGGCTCCGTCGCCCAGCTTGCCGGCGTCGACCTGCCGGTCGCGCCGCTCCGCCGCCAGGTCGCGATCACCGAGCCCACCCACGCCCTGCCCGGCGACTTCCCGATGACGATCTGGGACGACGGCTTCCACCTCCGCGTCCGCGACGGCCGCGTCCTCCTGCTCCGGCCCACCCCCGGCGACCCCGCCGACCCGTGGAGCGACCGCGTCGATCCCGCATGGCTCGACGACATCGCCGCCACCACGCCGGTCCGCGTCCCCGCCCTGCGCGGCGTCGCGCTCGACCGCCCGGGCGCCTGGGCCGGCCTCTACGAGATGTCCCCCGACCACCACGCCATCCTCGGCTGGGCGCCGGGCTGCCCCAACCTGCTGCTCGTCAACGGCAGCTCCGGCCACGGCGTCATGCACGCCCCGGCGCTCGGACTGCTCGCCGCCGAGATCGCCGCGCACGGCGCCGCCCGCTCGCTCGACGTCCACCCGCTGCGCCCGTCGCGGTTCGCCGACGGCGACCCGGTCCGCGGCTCGGCGCTGCTGTAGCCGGCGCTCACCGGCGGCTCGCCACCGCCCAGGCCCGACGCCCGCATGCAGGCCCCTTGCAGAGAGATTCGCTCTCTGGATTCATGCGGTTCGCCGACACGCGATGTGCGGATTGCCCCACGTGGAGCCGAACCTCGCGGCGGACGGCTCGGCCCACAGCGCCGTGACCGTGCCAGGCTGATCGCTACCCCACCGCGACCTGCCGGCCATCCGGCGCGGCCGACCCGGATCTCGGAGGTATGCGATGGCAACGTCTCGCGGGCTTGTGATGGCCCTGATCGCTGCGGCGATGGCCTGTGGAAGCGGCAACGACCAGCTCACGATCTCGGGACGCGTGGCCGCCCGGGCCGCGCGCAGCCGCGATCCGGCGGCGCCCGGTGAGCGCACGATCACACACGTGATGGCGGTCGACCCGGAGTCGGCCTCGCCGCACCGCTCGCTCGCCGCGGTCGGTGCCGACGGTGGCTTCGAGCTGGGGCTCGACGTCGGCCGGCCGTACGTGCTGGTGTTCGTCGACGATACCGCGGTGGGCGCCGACATGGCGGTGGCGGTGTTCCGGGCCGGCACGCTCGACACGCTGTCGCCGCAGCTGGCAGGTCACCTCGCGCTGGGCGACGTCACCGTCGATCCCACGACCCAGACCGCAACGGCGGGCATCGCCTACACCGATCTGCTGGCGCAGCTCGGGCTCAGCGCCGCGGCGGCCGAGTACCTGGGCTCGATCGACGATCTGTCGCTGCGCTACACCAACCCGGACATCGATGGCGATGGCCAGATCGACGCCCAGCAGGGGCGCAGCTACGCGCTGGACTTCCACATCCGCGCGAACCTGCGGATCGGCTCCAGCGCGGGGCGCAACGTCACGGTCGACGACGTCACCGACCAGTTTCTCGCGGAGTCCGGCCCGGATGTTGCGACGCCGGTGTTCAACCTGGCGTCGATCTACGTGCTGTATCCGGCGGCGCTCGACGCGACGCCGTACGTCTCGCCGGGGCCGCCGCCGGCGCTGCAGCACGGCGCCGCGTTCAGCGCGACCCAGGCCGATGGCTCGACGCCGTCCGCGATGGGGTCGTTCAGCAGCCTGTCGTTCGGCGACACCGCGGGCTGGGGACCCGACTACGACTACGAGCGCGCGCCCGGCACCGAGCTACCGGGCGCCGGCGGCTCGCCCGCGACGCTGACCTACACGCTGGGTGCGATCGGCAGGACGCTGACGTTCACCAACGTGGTGACGCGAACGCGGGCGTCGCTGACCAACACGGGCACGCTGGCGATCTTCGTCCGGCTGGTCACCGTGAACCAGCGCTACACGCAGATCGACTACCGGTGGATGAAGCGCGCGTCGGCGACCGCGTGGGTCCCGGCCACCGCCGAGGAGATCGCGCTGACGATCGGCGGCGACGGTGGGTACGTGACGTTCCATCGCGCGCCGTCGTGGCACGACGAGTTCGGCGCGGTGATCCCGCCACAGCCGAGCGGCTCGATCGCGTGGAGCTGGGCCGCGACCGGCCCCGGTGACGTGTGTGGGCTCGCGGTCAGCTACGACGACAAGCTCGGGCTGCGGCACTTCATCGGCGGCGCCGACCCGAACCCCGGCGTCACCTGCAGCCCGTGATCGCCGGCGCGGATCCGGCCCGGCGTCCGGTGCTCGCCGACGACCCGCGTTGCCGGCGCGCGATCAGCCCTTGATCGGGCTCGCCACCGCGGAGCGCGCGCTCGCCGCCGGCCCCTGGCCTGGCCCCGCGCCGGGCTTCGCGACCGCCGGTTCGTCAAGCGCGACGGCGGCGGCGAACTGGGCGTGATACAGCGCGTGGTACGCGCCCCGGGCGGCGAGCAGCTCGGCGTGGCTGCCCTGCTCGACGATCCGGCCGCCCTCCATCACGAGGATGACGTTGGCGTCGCGGATGGTCGACAGCCGGTGGGCGATCACGAAGCTGGTCCGGCGGGCGCGCAGCGCGGCCATCGCGTGCTGGACCAGCACCTCGGTCCGGGTGTCGACCGACGAGGTGGCCTCGTCGAGGATCAGGATCGCCGGATCGGCGAGGAACGCGCGCGCGATCGTGATCAGCTGCTTCTCGCCGGCGCTGACGTTGCCGGCCTGGTCTTCGAGCACGGTGTCGTAGCCGTCGGGCAGCGCGCGGACGAAGCGGTCGACGTAGGTCGCCCTGGCGGCGGCGAGCAGCTCGGCCTCGCTCGCCGCGGGGTTGCCGTAGCGGATGTTGTCGCGGATCGTGCCCTGGAACAGCCAGGTGTCCTGCAGCACCATGCCGATCTGCGACCGCAGATCGCGGCGGGTCAGCCCGGCGACGTCGACGCCGTCGATCATGATCCGGCCGGCGTCGAGCTCGTAGAACCGCATGATCAGGTTGACCAGGGTGGTCTTGCCGGCGCCGGTCGGGCCGACGATCGCGACGGTCTGGCCGGGCTCTGCGACCAGCGACAGGTCGTCGATCAGCGGCTGGTCGGGCTTGTAGCGGAAGCCGACGTGATCGAACCGGACCTCGCCGCGGACGCGGTCGAGGGCGGCCGGCGCCGCCGGATCGGCGGTCTGCTCGTCGACGTCGAGCAGCTCGAACACCCGCTCGGCCGACGCCACGCCGGACTGCAGCACGCTCGCCATCGAGGCCAGCTGGCCGAGGTGCTGGCTGAACGTCCGCGAGTACAGGATGAACGCCTGGACGCTGCCGAGCAGCATGGCGCCCGACGCCACGCGCACGCCGCCGACCACGATGATCGCGACGTAGTTGAGGTTGGCGATGAACTGGACCGCCGGCATCATCACGCTCGACAGGAAGCTGGCGCGGAACGCGGCCTGGAACAGCTCCTCGTTCTTGCCGCGCAGCCGGTCCTCGACCTCGCGGCGGCGGCCGAACACCTTGATCAGCGAGTGGCCGGTGAACGCCTCCTCGATCTGGCCGTTGAGCGCGCCGACGTGCGCCCACTGCGCGACGAACCGGCGCTGCGAGCGCCGGGCGATCCGGGCGGTCGCCATGACCGACATCGGCACGGTGACCAGCGCGATGACCGCGAGCAGCGGCGAGACCGCGATCATCGCGATCAGGATGCCGAGCACGTTGAGCACGCTGCCGAGGACCTGGCTCAGGGTCTGCTGCATGCCCATCGCGACGTTGTCGATGTCGTTGGTGACCCGGCTCAGGATCTCCCCGTGCGGCTGGCGATCGAAGTACGACAGCGGCAGCCGGCTCAGCTTGGCCTGCACATCGCCGCGCATCCGGCGCACCGTGCGCTGCACGATGTCGTTGAGCGCGTAGCCCTGCAGCCAGGCGAACAGCGACGCGCCGACCAGCAGCAGCAGCGCGAGCTCGAGCCAGCCGGCGAGAGCGCTGAAGTCGACGCCGTGACCGGGTATCACGCCCAGCCCGTGGACCAGCTTGGCGACCTGCGGCCTGCCCGCTGCCGCCGCCGCTGCGACCATCTGATCGAGCGCTGCCTGGGTGGCGTACTTTCCGCCGAACCAGCCGCGGTGGATCACGGTGGTCGCCTCCTTGAGGCACCACGGAATGAGCAGCGCGAGCACCACGCTCGACACCGCGAGCGCCAGCACGCCGATCGCCCGGGCGCGCTCGGGCGCGAGCTGGGCGATCAGCCGGCGCGCCGACTGCTTGAAGCGCTTGGCCTTCTGCGGCGGCATCGGGCCGAAGTTGAACATCCCCCGCGCGGGCGGCTGGGAGCCGCCTCCACCAGGGGCTGCAGGGGCGGCGGCTGGACGGCCGGGAGTGGTCATGCGGCCTCCGCGGCGCGCTGCGACGCGACGATCTCGGCGTAGGTCGGGGAGCTGGCGATCAGCTCGCCGTGGCGGCCGCTGCCGACGATCGCGCCGGCCTCGAGCACGACGATCTGGTCGGCGTCGACGATGCTCGCGACCCGCTGGGCGACCATGATCACCGTGGCGTGCGCGATGTGCGGGCGCAGCGCGGCGCGCAGCCGCGCCTCGGTCGCGAGGTCGAGCGCGGAGAACGAGTCGTCGAACAGGTAGATCGACGGCCGGCGCAGCAGCGCGCGCGCGATCGACAGCCGCTGTCGCTGGCCGCCCGACACGTTGGTGCCGCCCTGCGCGATCGGCGCGTCGAGCTTGCCCGGCATCGCCTCCACGAAGTCGCGCGCCTGGGCGACCTCGAGCGCCGCCCACAGCTCGTCGTCGGTGGCGGCCGGGTTGCCGTAGCGCAGGTTGCTCGCGACCGTCCCGGAGAACAGGTACGGCCGCTGCGGCACGACGCCGACCTTGGACCACAGCCGCTCGAGATCGAGGTCGCGCGCGTCGCTGCCCTCGATGACCACGCTGCCGGCGGTCGGATCGATCAGCCGCGGGATCAGCTCGAGCAGCGTGGTCTTGCCCGCGCCGGTGCTGCCGACGATCGCGGTGACCTCGCCGGGCCGCGCGGTCAGCGACACGCCGGTCAGCACCGGCAGCTCGGCGCCGGGGTAGCGGTACTCGACCGCGCGCAGCTCGACCAGGCCGGCCACGCCCGACGGTACGACCGGCCGGGCCGGCGGCGCGACCGACGACGCCGTGTCGAGCACCTCGATGATCCGACCGGCGCACACCGCGGCCCGCGGGATCTGGGTCGAGATGAAGGTCACCATCATGATCGAGACCAGGATCTGCATCAGGTAGCTGAGGAACGCGAGCACCGAGCCGATCTGGGCGCCGCCGTCGTCGACCCGGTGGCCGCCGAACCACAGCACGCCGACCAGCGACGCGTTGAACACCAGCAGGATGGCCGGGAACATCGCCGCCTGCAGCTTGCCGACCCGCACCGCGGTCGCGGTGAGCTCGGCGTTGGCGGCGTCGAACCGCGCCGCCTCGGCCGGCTCGCGGACGAACGCGCGGACCACGCGGGCGCCCGCGATCTGCTCGCGCAGCACGCGATTGACGGTGTCGATCTGCGGCTGCATCGCCCGGAACTGCGGGACCATGCGCCAGATCAGCCCGCCGAGGCTGCCGACCAGCACCGGCACGCTGACCAGCAGCAGGCGCGACAGCGTGAGGTCCTCGTGCAGCGCCATCACCAGCGCGCCGACGCAGATGATCGGCGCGGAGATCAGCATCGTGCAGCCCATCAGCACCAGCACCTGGACCTGCTGCACGTCGTTGGTCGTGCGGGTGATCAGCGACGGCGCGCCGAACTTGCCGAGCTCGTGCGCGGAGAACTCCCCGACGCGGTGGAAGATCGCGCCGCGCAGATCGCGGCCGTAGGCCATCGCGGTGCGCGCGCCGAAGTAGGTCGCCGCGACCGAGCACGCGGCCTGCACCGCCGAGATCGCGAGCATGATCGCGCCGGTCGACAGGATGTAGCCGATGTTCCCGACCGACACCCCGTGATCGATCAGCTTGCCGTAGAGGTTGGGCAGGTACACCATCGCCGCCGTCGTGGCGAGCTGCAGCGCGACCACGGCGGCGAGCGGGCGCGCGTACGGGCGCAGGAACTGGATCAGCAGTCGGATCAGCATGCGGCCTCCGCTCCGGCGTCCGGGACGTCGGAGAACTCGGGGGGATCGGGCTCGTGGCGGACGCGAATGCCGTCGCGCAGCACCGCGACGATCTCGGCGGCGGTCACGGCTGCCCCTCGTTGATCTTGGGGCGGGCGCCCGCGAACGTCATCATGCGCAACAGCCGCGCCGCCTGCTCGGGCTCGCAGCGCAGCTCGCCCCGGTCGGGCTCGAACATCGCGGCGATCAGGCGCATCGTGCCGATGTAGCCAGGCACGGGCCGCGAGGCGAGCGCGGTCTGCACCGGCGGGGCCGTCATCCCGAGGATTGCCATCAGCTGCCAGATCGCCTCGGCGGCGGCCGGTCAAAGCCGGTAGTGGAGGTGGAGCAAGGACCAGGCGCCGGTCGGCCCGCCGCTGCTCTGGCCGAGCCCGAGGACCTCGACGCGGTTCTGCCAGACGACCTCGAGGTGCGAGTCGAGGAAGAAGTGCAGGTTCGCGTCGATCGCGTCGCGATCGAGCCCGCTGATCGCGACGTTCTCGTCGAAGTGGCCGATCCCGATGTCGAGCAGCAGCGCGGGGGTGAAGAACTTCGAGACCATCGTGTAGGTGACGATCTGGTCGGGACCGCGCGGGCCGTTGACCTGCTGGTGGACGACCTGCAGCTCGGCCTGGATCAGGATGTCGCTCGACGGGAGGTACAGCTTGCCGGTCGCGCCGCCGCGGACCCGCGCGAGGCCGTCGCTCGACGTCACCATCAGCTCGCCGCCGACCTGCAGCCGCGGGTTGAGCCGGACCTCGGCGTAGCCCGCCCCGCCGCTGTCGTGAACGACGGTATCGATCAACGGATCCGCGATGAAGCCGGTCAGGTGGGCCTCCCACGCGTCCTTGATGTACTCGACCGCGGCGCCGTAGGTCTCGCCGTACAGCGGCGTGCCACCGAACCGCCGGGTGTAGTCCGGGTGCTCGGCGAACCGCAGCCCGAACACCGGCATGAACCGGCCGACCCGGACGAACAGGCCATCGTGGCCGTTCTCGTCCTGCTGCCACATCACGTAGTGCTCGCGCGACCAGAACCGGTCGATGATCGCCGGCGTGTTGCCGACGCCGACCCACTGCGCCGGGCGCGCCCCGACGGTGACGTGCAGCGTGAAGCCCCTGGCCGACGCGCTGGCGTAGACGTCACCCTGCATCGGGATGAACGCGAACCCGCTGTCCGGCGCCCGGAAGTAGCCGGTGCTGCTGCGCAGGTCGCCGCCGAGCGCGAGCCAGCCCGGCAGCTTGAGCAGCCCGTACATGAACGCCGACGAGTCGCTGAGCTGCGCCTGGGTCTCGGCGATGCTGTAGCCGTTCTCGGTCAGCAGCCCGCCGCCCGCCGGCGACACGTGACAGCCCGTGCAGGTCTGATCGCGGCTGAGCTGGTACTGCGGATAGGCCGCGGCGCGCCGGCTCGCGGTCCCGACCAGTGCGAGGGCGAGGACGACGACTACTGTGCGGTGCATTGTCCGTTCCCGGTGGTGATCGAGCAGATCGACTGCGGTTTCTTGGGGGTCGCCGTCGGGTCCGCGAGCGGGCAGTCCTGGATGACCTTGACCGCGTTGCCGTCGACACACTGGACGACGTGGTAGACCGCCGCACCCCGCGTTCCGGTCACGAAGCAGCCATTGCCCTGCGCATTGGGGAGGCACTGCGCGCCCGGCGCACCGTCCTCGATCCAGCGCAGGATCAACGCGACATCGGCGTCGGGCATCGGCGCGTCGAACGGCATCCGGACATTCCCCGAGCCCGGGTTGAGGATGCTCGGGTACCCGACGGTGATCGAACCATAGAGCACGGACGCCGTGGGCTCCAGGGTGGACACCAGGCCGTTGACCACCATCGACCGCCGGGTCGCCTCCACCGTGTCGAACTGGTCCCCGACCTCCATCTTGAACGCCGAGTAGCACTGGGCGGCCGCGCAGGTCGGCGCCAGGACGGTCTGGGTGATGTACTCCAGGGTCCGGGGCCGGTCGTCGGTCACGCCGCATGCGCCAGCCGCGCTGCCGAGCAGCGCGGCGATCAGCACGAGTCGTTTCATGCCCCGACCCTAACCCAGCGGCGCGGCGAGCACCACTTCGCGGCGGCGCGTCCGCGTCACGGATCGGTGCGCGGCCTGCGTCCCGTGTATGACACCGGTCCGGGGCGGCCCGCCCGATCCGCGATCTGGATCACCGGCCGCGCTACCCGCGCCGCAGCTCGGCGGGCGGCAGCTCGCTCGCCGCGCGGCGCGGCCGGCGGATGAGGTACGTCGCCACGCCGATCGCGTTGACCAGCACGACGCTGCCGCCGACCTTGACGGCGAACGCCAGCGGGCTCTCGACGTCGACGATCGGCAGCACCGACAGCACCACGTACAGCACGGTGGTCGCGAACCCGAACGCCGCGGCGATCCGGATCCACCGCGGCGCGCGCCGGTCGGTGCGCGCCAGGCCGACCAGCGGCACCGCGAACAGCACCAGGTAGGTCAGGCCGTAGAGGATGCCCCCGACGTTCTCGAGCAGCTGGAACGCCTCCTGTTCGCCGACCCCGGTCATCCCGAGGATCGCGAACACCAGCGCGCCGCCGCCGATGAACAGCACCGAGTTGACCGGGGTGCGGAACCGCGCGTGCAGCCGCGAGAACCACGCCGGGATCAGCCGGTCCCAGCCGGCGACCATCGGCATCCGCGAGGTCGCGGTGAACAGCAGGCTCGAGTTGCCGATCGACCGCGCGCTGACCGCGAGCACCGCGAACGTGATCAGCACCGCGACCGCACTCGAGCCGCCGAGCCCGTTGCGGAACGCCTGCGGGATCGGACCGATCAGATCGATCTGGTCCGCCGGGGTCAGCGCGAGCACCGCCGAGGTCCCGAAGACGAACATCACCGCGATGACCGGCGCCGCGATCATCACGCTGCGCCCGATGTTGCGCCCGGCGTTGCGGGTCTCGCCGGCGAGCACCGCGACGTACTCGAAGCCCGACAGCGCGCCGACCCCGAGCTTGCCGAAGGTGTTGAAGGTGAGCACGGTCAGCGCCGGCGCGGTGACCGCGAGCGGGTGGTACGCGGCCAGCGTGCCGCGCGCGACGTTGATCACCGGCAGCACGAGCAGCAGCGCGAACGCGAGCATCAAGAGCACCGCGCCGGCGTTGTGGAGCCACTTGCCGGTCCGCAGGCCGAGGATCGAGACCAGGGTCAGCGTACCGAGCAGCCCGCCGCTCACGCCGCCCATGAACGCGTGATTGCCGGACAGCGGCTGCGCGGCGGGGCCGATCGCGTAGATCAGCGCGTTGGCGAACTGCAGCCCGAACGCACCGAGCAGCACGATCGCGTAGATCCACAGGTTCCAGCCGACGAGGAACGCCATGCCCTCGCCGAGCCCGAGCTTGGACCACTGGTACAGCCCGCCCTCGAGCGGGAACCGCCGCGACAGGTGGATCACGACGATCGCCTGCGGCACGTAGAACAGCGCCATCGCGGCGAGCCAGACCGGGATCTGCGCCGTGCCGAGCTTGGCCGCGGCGGTGCCGACCCAGCTCAGGCCGACGACATAGACGATCTGGCTCAGCACCAGGTCGGAGAGGCCCAGTTCCTGCCGCAGCCGGCTGCTCTGCTGTTCGACGGTCGACATGGTCCCCCTGGTCGTGACCTGGATCGCCCCCAGCCCGTGACGGCGCCGGTTGTAGCATGGCGGCTCCGGACTCCGGCGCGCAGGCTACCTGCTCGGACCCTGCAGAGCTTGCAGCACGGTCGCAAATTACCGTCAGCCACGACACCGATCGACCGTCGCACGGGCGTCGCACTGGCAACCGGACTGGACCGTGCCGCGACACCGTGCGACGCCGCCACGGACCCGGGTGCTGAGCAGTCCACTCCCCCTCATGATTCCGAGAGATCACCGTCGGTGCTCCCTCGAGTCTTTGCTTGGCCCGTGGCTGCGCCGCTGGCATCATCTTCGCCAGTGCGCCGCCTTGCAGATCGTGAAGGGGGTCAGAACATGGGATCGACCAGGCACAGCTTCATCCACTCCATCGCGCCGTCGGCGCTGCCGCCCACCTATCAGCTGGCGATCGAGGACGCCGAGTTCCAGATGACGGTGCTCGACGACGGCGTGCCGCGCAACCATGACTCCGGCTGCGCGGTCGTCCCTCCCACGTGGTTCTCGGTCGCGCTGACCGCGCCGACCCGCAAGCGCTACCTGTACCTGGTCCAGAAGGAGACCGACACCGGCCTGATCGTCGTGATCCTGCTGTTCGACCGCAGCGCGGCCGGCAGCGAGGCCGCCGGGCTGCGCCTGCCGTCGAGCGGCGCGTGGCTGCGCGCGGTGGTCGACGGCACGGTCTACGTCCTCGCCTCCGACCTCGTGCTGACCCGCAAGGCGATCACGGCGTGGATCGGCGGGCGCGAGCCGCCGACGACGCCTCCCCAGCCGCCGTATACCTGATCCGGGGCCTGATCCGGGGCCTGATCCGGGCCTGATCCGGCCCTGATCCGGGCCTGATCCGGCCCTGATCCGGGCCAGCCGGAGCGCGGAACCGGTGTAACGTGGTGGCGTGAGCCTGCTATCACCGACGCCAGTGCCGTACGATCGGCGAGCTGCGCTGCATCTTCGTCGAGGGCCAGCCGCTGGGCCGCCCGACCATGGCGTACCGCATCCACGACGCGGCGACCGGCCTGATCGACGCCGGGACGCTCGACGTGCGCGCGATGCGGCAGCGCCAGCCGTGGGCAGCCGCGTGACCCAGGCGCGCCGCGGCGACCGGATCCGGCCATGGCCAGCGACGCGGTGATCATCGGCTCGGGCCCCAACGGCCTGGCCGCCGCGGTCCACCTCGCGCAGGCCGGCGCCCATGTCCTCGTGCTGGAGGCGGCCGACGAGATCGGCGGCGGCACGCGCAGCGGCGAGCTCACCCTGCCCGGCTTCGTCCACGACCGCTGCTCCGCGGTGCACCCGATGGCGATCCTGTCGCCGTGGCTGCGCCGGCTGCCGCTCGCCGATCACGGCCTGCGCTGGCTCCAGCCGCCGGCCTCGGTCGCCCACCCGCTCGACGACCAGCCGGCGGTCCTGCTCCGGCGCTCGCTCGCCGACACCGCCGCCGAGCTCGACGGCGATGCCCGGGCCTACCGCCGCCTGCTGGCGCCGTTCCTCGTCGATCCGCACGGCCTGCTGGCCGACGCGCTCGGCCCGCTCGGGCTACCGCGCCACCCGCTGCGGATGCTCCGGTTCGGGCTGGCCGGGCTGCGCTCCGCCGTCGGGCTGGCGCGGCGGTTCACCGGCCCGCGGGCCCGCGCGCTGCTCGCCGGGTGCGCAGGGCACTCGATCCTGCCGCTGGAGCGCGCGGTCACCGGCGCGGTCGCCCTGATGTTCCTGATCACCGGCCACGTCGAGCCCTGGCCGGTCGCCGCCGGCGGCTCGCAGGCGATCGCGCGCGCGCTGGCGGGCGTGCTCGGCGCCGCCGGGGGCAGGATCGAGACCGGGATCCGGGTTCGCTCGCTCGCCGATCTGCCGCCCGCCCGGGTCTACCTGTTCGACACCAGCCCGGCCCAGCTCGCGGACATCGCCGGGCCGGTGCTGCCCGCGCGCTACGTGCGGCGGCTGCGCCGGTATCGCTACGGACCGGGCGTGTTCAAGCTCGACTGGGCGCTCGATGGCGCGATCCCGTGGCGCGATCCGCGCTGCCTGGAGGCGTCGACCGTGCACGTCGGCGGCAGCCTGGAGCAGATCGCCGCCGCCGAGGCCGCGGTGTGGCGCGGCGAGCACCCCGAACGCCCGTTCGTCCTGATCTGCCAGCAGAGCCAGTTCGATCCGACGCGCGCGCCGCCCGGCAAGCACACGGGCTATGCCTACTGCCACGTACCGCCCGGCTCCACGCTCGATGTCACGGACGCGATCGAGCGCCAGATCGAGCGGTTCGCGCCGGGGTTTCGCGATCGCATCCTCGCCCGCCACGTCACCACCACCGCCGACCTCGAGCGCGACAATCCGAACCACGTCGGCGGCGCGATCACCGGCGGCGTCGCCGATCTGGTCCAGCTGTTCGCCCGGCCGGTCGCCCGGCTCGATCCGTACTCGACACCGAACCCGCGCGTGCTGCTGTGCTCGGCGTCGACGCCGCCGGGCGGCGGCGTCCACGGCATGTCCGGCTATCACGCTGCGCGCCGCGCGCGCCGCCGGCTCGCGCGGCATCCGGTGGCGTCGCTCGGCTGAGCCGGCGAGTCGTCGAGCCGGCGATCTCCGTGAGGCGACTTGCCTCGCCGCGATCTCGGCAACGCTGTTTTTTGCGGCCACTCAGTTTTCTGGCAGGCCTCCTGGCGATGGTGCGGGACCTGACAATGCCTGCGATCCGAGCTGCCGAACACCGCGCCGCGCCGCGCCGCACGCGGCGGCGGTCTCGACGAGCGCTCGACGGACGACCGACGCGCATTCGCTCCCCGAGCGATTTCGCCACAGCGAGCGATTGGTGAGCGGATCGCGGTGGTTCCACAGAAATCGATTTTCAATTCGACGGATGCCACGACGCCCGGCGATGCGGGCCGACGGTTCGACAACACGGCGAGAATGCGGACGAACCGGCTCCATGACGCACGTGCGAAATCACTCCCGTCCGGCGCGCCGTCCACATCAGTATTCCGCGGTCGTCTTCAATATTCTGAGACAGCCAGCTATTTGAAAATCTCATTCAAAAATACAACTTGACGCTTCGATCAGCAGTCGGATAGCGTCACCGCGTAGTCACATACGAAGTTTTGCCCCGGTCCGACAGCACTGTCTTAGTTCCGGCAAAGTGCACTGACCATCTATCAGGGCGGAAGGTGCACTGACCATCTATCAGGGAGGACGCGATGAGCACGTGCAAAGGCACACGATATTTGTCTGAGTTACTGGCTCGAGCAGCTTCGCTCGGCCTCGTCGGTGTCGCCGCGCTCGGTTGCACCGGCGGTGATGACCCTCTGCATGTCAGCTCGAACACGGCGCCGTCCGTGCTCGTGCCCCAGACCCCACTCGACGGCGCGACGATCCCGAAGTACGTCGACCGGCTGCCGGCGCTGAGCGCCAGCCGCGTCGACGGCACCCGGAGCGTCAGCATCGACATGCACGAGTTCCAGCAGAAGATGCTGCCGAGCTCGATGTATTCGAGCCTGCCGGCGCCGTTCAACGCGGGCACGTTCATGTGGGGCTACCAGCTCAACGGCGGACAGACGCAGTTCCCGTCGCAGACCATCCAGGCCCGGCGGGGGACCACGACGTCGGTGACCTATGCCAACAAGCTGCAGGGCCGCAACGGCGGCGCGCCGTTCCTCCAGAAGTACCTGACTCAGGATCTGACGATCCACTGGGCCGACCCGACCCACGTCACCGCCAATAACCATTGTGCGGACTCCGTGACGCTGAGCCCGGCCTGCCAGAATCCCAGCATGGAGCCGATCCCGACCGTGGCCCACCTGCACGGCGCCGAGGTCCTGTCGGCGTTCGACGGCCACCCCGACTCGTGGTTCACGCCCGGCTCGGCAATGAAGGGCCCCGGGTTCGTGTCCAACACGTACAACTACGTGAACACCCAGGAAGCCACCACGCTGTGGTTCCACGATCACTCGCTCGGTACCACCCGGCTCAACGTGTACTCCGGAATGGCCGGCCTCTACCTGATCCGCGATGGTCGCGACACCGGCGCTGCCAGCAACTCCATCGGCCTGCCGGCCGGCGCGTTCGAGCAGGAGCTGCTGATCGCAGATCGCCAGTTCGACACCCAGGGCCAGCTGCTGTTCCCCGACGGCGACGGCGGTCCGCCTAACCCCGACGCCCACCCGTTCTGGATCCCCGAGTTCTTCGGCGACGTCATCACGGTCAACGGCAAGTCGTGGCCGTTCTTCGAGGTCCAGCCCCGCCGCTACCGGTTCCGCGTCGTCAACGCGTCGAACGCCCGGTTCATCCAGGGCGAGCTCGTCCGGTCGAGCAGCGGCCACCAGCCGACCGCCACGCCCGGCCCGCACATCTGGCAGATCGGCTCGGACGGCGGCTTCCTCAACGCACCGACCGACCTCGACGCCGGCACCAACGCGCCGCACCTGTTCCTCGCGCCCGCCGAGCGCGCCGACATCATCATCGACTTCTCGGGCCAGAGTGGCCGGAGCTTCATCATGATCAACGACCCGAACGCGTTCGCCCCGTTCCCGAGCGGCGATCCGCCGGATCCGAACACCAACGGCCAGATCATGGAGTTCCGCGTCAACCAGAGCCTGCAGGGCAGCGACACCACGTTCAACCCGGCGAATCCGCAGCGCGCGCTGCGCGCCGCGCCGATCGTCAACATCAAGCCCGCCAGCACCGGCCGGACGCCCGACAAGACCCGCCAGCTGATCCTGGTCGAGGTCGAGGGTGACGGCGGCCCGCTCGAGGTCATGCTCAACAACTCGCACTGGGACGGCAACCGCGAGGGCACGACGACCCAGATCCCGGGCTCGGTGTCGAACGGCCACGGCATCTCGGCGACCGAGCTGCCGCGGGTCGGCTCGACCGAGGTCTGGCAGATCGCCAACCTGACCGAGGACGCGCACCCGATCCACATCCACCTGATCCAGTTCCAGGTGGTCGGCCGCCAGGACTTCCTCCGCGACGACTACCGCGCCGCGTGGGACGGCACGTTCCCGGGCGGCACGTTCAACGGCGTGACCTACGCACCCGGCACGTTCATCCCCGGCTTCGGGCCGCCGCGGAGCTACAACACGGCCAACGCGGTCGGCGCGGTCGGCGGTAACCTCGCGTTCAACCCGTTCCTCAGCGGCTCGCCGGTCCCGCCCGGCGCCGAGGAAGGCGGCTGGAAGGACACCATCAAGATCCTCCCGTTCGAGGTCACCACGGTCGCGATCCGGTGGGCGCCGACGACGACCGCCGTGAACCAGGTGTCCGCCGGTGTCAACAAGTTCGCGTTCGACCCGACGAGCGGCGGACCGGGGTATGTGTGGCACTGCCACATCCTCGACCACGAGGACAACGAGATGATGCGGTCGTATCTGGTGGGCAAGTAAACTCGCCCGGTACACTCGCTCGATGCGAACCGAGCCCCGCACGACGACACGGTCCACGCCGCTGGTCGTCGTGCTCCGCGTCGCCCTCGCCGCGCTCGCGGCCGGTGCTGTGGTGGCGGCCGTCCTGGTCAGCCGCGACGGTACCGCGCCCGCGGCGCGGCGCTACGTCTGTCCGATGCACAGCGAGGTCACGTCGGCGCATCCCGGCGACTGCCCGATCTGCGGGATGGCCCTGGAGGAGATCGTCGAGGTCGACGCCGCCCACCACGTCGCGATGCCGGACGATCCGGCGACGACCGGCGCCCAGGACATCGCGCTGACCGCGCTGCGCGCCTCGGAAGAGGCCAAACGCCTTCTGCGGTTCAGCGTCGCCCCGGCGCGCCGCAACGTGCTGCCCGGCGAGGTGTTCGCGCCCGCGATCGCCCTGGCCGACGGCACGATCACCGCCCGGCTGTACCGCGACGAGCTCGCGACGCTGGCCGCCGACGAGCGCGCCGAGTTCCTCCCGGCCGACGCGCCCGACGCGCCGGTCAAGGTGGTGCGCGACGCACAGGATCCGGCGGTCCATGCGACGCTCGCCGACGTGAAGTTCCGCCCCGAATCCCACCCCGCCGGCGCCGGCGCACCGCCAGCCGGCGCACCGCCCGCCGGCCAGGTCGGCTGGATCAAGCTGGCCTACAAGACGCGCGACATGCTGGTCGTGCGCGCGAGCGCGGTGATCCACGGCCCCGACGGCCCGTACGTGCTGGTGTTCTCCGCCCAGAAGGGCAACCTGACCCGGCGCAAGGTCGAGTTCGGCAAGGAGTGGGAGGGCATGACCGCGATCGTCGGCGGCGTGCGCGACAAGGAGTTCGTGGTCATGGGTGACACGTTCTCGTTCGACGCCGAGCGCCGGCTGCAGGCGGCGCCATGACCGCGCGGATCGTCGCGTGGTGCACCCGGCACCCCTGGATCGTCCTGGTCATCGCGCTCGCGCTCGGCGCCGGCGGCGAGCTCGCGCGGCGCTCGCTGTCGCGCGACGTCATCCCCGACCTGTCGGATCCCCAGGTCGTGCTGGTCGCCGACTGGATGGGCCACCCGGCCCCCGAGGTGGCCAGCCAGGTGACCCAGGTCCTGACCCGCGGCCTCGACGGCCTGCCCGGGGTCACCACGGTGCGCGGCACGACCATGACCGGCATGGCGTACATCGACGTGCTGTTCGGCTCGGCCGCGGATCTGGTGCGCGGCCGCGCGGCGATCGTCGACCGGCTCTCCGGCCTCAAGCTGCCACAGACCGTCCGGCTCCAGATCGGCCCGCTGGCGTCGAGCACGGGCTGGGTGTTCGAGTACGCGCTGACCGATCCGCGGAAGAAGAAGTCCGCGCTCGAGCTTCGCCGGTTCCAGGACGAGGTGCTGCGCCCGGCGCTCGCGAAGATCCCCGGGGTCGCCGAGGTCGCCTCGCTCGGCGGCGACGTCCAGCAGGTCGTGGTCGAGACCCGGCCGTACGACATGCGCAGCCACAAGGTCGCGTTCAGCGACGTGGTCGCCGCGTTGCGCCCGGCGCTCGCCGCCCGGCCGGACAAGCTCGCCGCGCTCGAGGTGCTGCCGGTGCCGCCGACCGGAACGCCGCTGCGCGACGTCGCGCGGATCCGGCTCGCCGACGACATGCCGTACGGCGTCGCCGACCTCGGCGGCGGCAACCCCGCGATCGGCGGCATCGTGATCGCCGAGCGCGACGCCAACCTGCCGGCGCTGATCCACGAGGTCCGCGCCACCCTGGAGCGCGAGCGCGCGCAGCTGCCCGGCGAGGTCCAGCTGATCACGGCGTACGACCGGCTCGACGTCGCCGATCGGGTCGAGGACAACCTGCTGCACGCCCTCGGAGAGGAGGTCGTGATGGTGGTGCTGATCCTGCTGGTGTTCCTGCTCCACGGCCGGAGCGCCGCGGTTCCGCTGGCCACCCTGCCGCTGGTCGTGCTGCTCACGTTCGCGGCGATGTGGCTGATCGGTGTGCCGGCCACCGTGATGAGCCTCGGCGGGATCGGCATCGCGCTCGGCATGGCGGTCGACGCCGACATCGTCGCGCTCGAGGCCTGTCACCGCCGGCTCGAGACCACCGGCGGCGGGAGCGCCGAGCGGATGCGCGCGCTGATCGCCGCGGCCGGCTCGTTCGCCCCCGCGATCCTGACCTCGCTGCTGATCACCGCGCTCAGCTTCCTGCCGGTGTTCGCGTTCACCGGCGAGACCGGCCGGCTGCTCCGCCCGCTCGCGCTGACCAAGACGCTGGTGATCGCGGCGTCGGCGGTGGTCACCCTGACCGTCGCGCCCGCGCTGCGCGCCCGCCTGGTCGCCGGGCGGATCCGGCCCGAGCTCGGCAACCCGCTGACCCGGTTCCTGGTCCGGATCTACCGTCCGTTCGTCCACTTCGCGCTGCGCCGGCCGGTCCTGACCCTGGCGACCGCGGTGCTCGCCGTGCTGTCGTGCCTGCCGATCGCCTCGCAGCTCGGCGGCGAGTTCCTGCCGCGGGTCGACGAGGGCGACCTCCTGTTCATGCCGACCACGCTGCCCGGCGTGCCGCCCGACCAGGCGATCGCGATGCTGCGCCGCCAGGACCGCGCGATCCGCCAGTTCTCCGAGGTCGCCAGCGTGTTCGGCAAGGTCGGCCGCGCCGACACCGCGACCGATCCGGCGCCGTACTCGATGGCCGAGACCACGATCCGGCTCCTGCCGCGCGACCAGTGGCCGAAGTACCGGCGCGAGCGCTGGTACTCGAGAGCGCCCGGGCCGGTGCGCCGCGTGCTCGGCCTGGTGTGGCCCGAGGAGACGACGCCGACCACCGCCGAGCTGGTCGCTGGCCTCGACCGCGCGACCCGGCTGCCGGGCTGGACCAATGCGTGGACCGCGCCGGCGCGCGGCCGGATCGACATGATGGCGACCGGCGTGCGGACCCCGGTCGGCATCCGGGTCTTCGCTCGCGATCTCGAGCGGCTCGAGGCGCTCGGCACCGCGGTGCGCAGCCGCGCGCTGGCCGTCCCCGGCACCCGCAGCGCGGTGTTCGAGTCGCTCGGCGGCGAGCCCGGCCTCGGGTTCTCCCTCGACCCCGCCGCGGCGACCCGCACCGGCGTCGATCCGGCCACGGCCCAGGCCGTCGCCGACCTGCTCGACACCGGCGGCCAGATCGGCGACCTCGTGCTCGACGGCCGCAAGCTGCGCGTCCGGGTCGTGCCCGATCACGCCGAGCGCGGCCCGGCCGATCTGGTGCGCGAGACCACCGTGCGGGGCGCCGCCGGCCCGGTGCCGATGGCGCTGCTCGGCGAGCCCGACTGGGTGACCCGGCCGTCGACGATCCGCACCGAGCGCGGCGAGCTGTGCGGCTACGTCTACGTCGATCTCGAACCGGGCACCGACCTCGCCGGCTACGTCGAGCGCGCCCGCGACGCGCTGTCGCCCGCCGCGCTCGGCCTTCAGTCCGGCGAGCGCATCGAGTGGACCGGGCAGTACGAGCTGATCGCCGGCGGCAAGGCGCGGCTGCGCTGGATCATCCCGCTGGTCGCGCTGCTCATGCTCGGCCTGCTGCTGCTCCAGTTCCGCAGCCTGACCGAGGCGCTGATCGTGCTGGTCTCGGTGCCGTTCGCGCTGGTCGGCAGCGTGTGGACGCTGTTCGCGCTGGGCTACCCGATGTCGGCGCCGGTCTGGGTGGGCCTCTTGTCCGTGGTCGGGCTCGCCATGCAGACCGGCGTGGTGATGGTGGTCTACATCGACGAAGCGTTCCACCGCCGGGTCCGCGAGGGCAAGCTGGCGTCGCGCGACGACATCGTCGAGGCCCACGCCGAGGGCACCGTGCGCCGGCTGCGCCCCAAGCTGATGACGATCACGACGATGGCGCTCGCGCTCGTGCCGCTGCTGTGGGCCGACGGCGCCGGCGCGGAGATCATGCGCCGGGTCGCCGCGCCGATGATCGGCGGCCTCGTCACCAGCGCGTTCCTCACCCTCGAGGTCCTGCCGGTGCTCTACACGATCTGGCGCCACCGCCAGCTGCGCCGGGCCCAGCGGCTCGGCGTGTCGATCGAGGCGGTGGTCGGCCCCGCCCCGCGCTGGGCGCGCGAGTAGCCACGGGTCCGAGCACCGACCGGCATCAGAAGTCTCTCAGCTGCTGACGCCAGCAGTCGAACACCTCCGCATCGAACTGTGAATGCGCAAGCTTGACTCCATGGGCGTTCGCCAGCACGACGTGGAGCAATCGAGGCCGATCCCTGAAGAAGTACATGGTATCGTAACCAGATAGCACCGCATAACCGAGGTACTCGGAGTCATCGCCGCCGACGAGATCCTTCCATTTTGCGCGAGGTATGGAGCCCAGCTTTCTTCCGTGTTCGTTTTCCAGAACTCGGAGCATCTGCTCCTTGAATACTTGCCTTACCTGTCCGCCCAGATTTCCAAGACTCACGCCGTCGTGGATGATCTCGATTTCATACCACTGTTCTGCCATCATCGACGGGGTGCCGACGATGGTGAAATTCGCAGATTGCAGCCGTATCACGGGACGGGAATGATCGAGTTCTGTCATGGATGCTCCATGCGGATCTTCGTGGAGGGGCCCACTCGCGACGCACCACTGAGCGACGGTCAGCGCGGCGGGCCCTTGAGCTCGATCGTGTTGCCGTCCGGATCGTGGACGTAGAGCGAGGGGCCGTTGCCCTCGGCCCCGAAGTTGTCCATCACCTGGCTTGCGGTGAGGCCGGCCGCGACGAGCTGGTGCGGATCGCATCGCCATCGAAGCTCTCGATGCGCAGCGCGAAGTGGTCGAGGTTCTTCGCGTCCTTGCCCGGAGACCCGTTCCTCTCCGGTCGCGTTTCGCACGGCCCGGCGCGACGACCTCGACGCGATCGTCGCGATGCTCGCCGATGATGACATCGCGCGCAGCCGTTCCGGCCACGTCGCCCAGGTGACTCCCGGCGTCACCGCCGCGTTCGACGAGATCGAGCACGATCCCAACAACGAGCTGATCGTGGGCGAGCAGGACGGCGCGATCGTCGCTTCGCTCCAGCTCACCTACATCCCCGGGTTGAGCCGCGGAGGCATGCGGCGCGCTCAGATCGAATCCGTCCGGGTGCGCGCCGATCTTCGAGGCCAGCGCATCGGAGAGCGGCTGATCGAAGCGGCGATCGAACGCGCCCGCCAGCGCGGCTGCGGGGTCATGCAGCTGACCACGGACCTGCGGCGCACCGCCGCACATCGCTTCTACCGACGGCTGGCCTTCGAGACCAGCCACGCCGGAATGAAGCGATCGCTGTGATCGCATCCGACCCGACCGCGGACGACCGGATGCCTGCTTCGCGATGACGACGTGTGATCGGGGTGGCCGCGCGACGGGTCACAACACGACACTCGCGGCGGATCGTGCAGAAGTCCTGGAACACCGCCTCGATGAACCGGTCGAGCTTCGGCTCGAGGTACTCGTGGCGACGCGGGGCGCCGGTCGGGTCGACCGTCTGTCCATGGTCGGTCTCGCATGCAGACCGGAGCGGTGATGGTGGTCACATCGACGAGGCGTCTCACGCCGGTTCGCGAGGGCAAGCGGGCGTCGCCCGACGACATCGTCGTTCCTCACCCTCGAGATCCTGCCGGTGCTCCGCGCTCGGCGTGCGAGCAGGCAGGGTCCGAGCACCGACAGCAGCCGCCGAACGCGCCAGCGACCCGAAGCGATTGAAACAGAATCGCGTGGCCTGAATTCCATCCCTGGACGGCGGATGATCGCGACACCGTACACGGCGCAGCCACATCGACACTCCGCGCTGATCAGCGCTCAGGGTCATGTTAATCTGCAAGTTTGATTGCAATCACAGCAATCGCGAGACAATAATCGTTTGTTTACTACAGAAGACCAAACTGAACGATGTAGCGATCGATGTGCCATGCGGTGCAGGTTCGGTGTCAGACCAGGATGATATGCGGTTGTCATGGAGAATGAGCTCGAACAGCTGGGCGAGCGAATCGCCGAGCAGGCGGCGCACCTCGATGCAGCCACCCACCGGCTGCTGGCCGACCTGCGAGCGTTCGATACCCGCGGTGGTTGGCGTGTGCAGGGCACCGCTTCGTGTGCCGAGTGGCTCGCATGGCGCGTCGGGTGGGATCTGGTCACGGCGCGCGCCCACGTGCGCGTCGCGCAGAAGATCGTCGGGTTTCCGACGATCGACGACGCGCTACGGCGCGGCGAGGTGTCGTACTCCAAGGTGCGCGCCATGCTGCGCGTCGCCACCCCGGACAACGAGGTTCTGCTCCTCGAGCATGCGAAGCTGATGA
>JBGQCL010000062.1:0-35056 GCA_041495365.1 Kofleriaceae bacterium
ATCGCGTAGGGCGGCTCGACCTGCGACACGCCGTGCATCGCGAGCTGCATGATCGACACGTGGGGCTGCACGCCGAGCGCCCAGGCGTACGAGTCGTCGCCCTGCGCAACGGTCGGCAGGACCGCGGCCATCGCCGGGTCCGGGTCGGCCATCCCGACGCCCGTCGCGGTGTACATCACCCGGCCCAGGCTCGGCGTGAGCTGGACGGTGGCGCCCGCGACGCTGCCGGAGCCCGACAGCGACTTCATCGCGACCGCGACCACGCCGCCCGAGGGGTTCATGCCCATCGCGACCAGGCTCTTGAAGTGGTCGCTGGTGACCATCGGGATCTCCACCGCGGCGCTCGCGCCGGGGGAGACCAGGAACTGCTGCAGCAGCGTCGGCGCCATGTTCGGCGCGGTGGTCGCCAGGGTCAGCGTGGTGCTGGCCGGGACGTCGAGGGTGAAGGCGCCCGTGCTGTCGGTCGTGGTGTGCTCGCCCGAGGTCCGCACGGCCACCGCGGCTCCCGCGACCGGGGCGCCGCTGGTATCCAGCACATGGCCGGTGACCGTGGCGCGGTCATTCCCGGTGGTAGGCGTCTCGGGTGCCGTGTGGGGCGCCAGGGTATCCGCACAGCCAGCGAGCGAGGCCAGAACCGCAAACACCGTGACTCGTTCGCTGTTACGCATGGATGAAGGGTCGTACTGCACGGACAATGCCGAAGTCATGGAGGTCGGCCCGCCCGCGGCGACCACCGACCCGATCGCCATTGCTCTCGAGGGCTTCCACGAGATGAGGTTCGATCCGTGGGCAAGGCGAGCTGCTGCCTGACGCGGATCGTCATCGCGCAGGTCCGCGAAAGCTCGTGCACCCGAGGCGTCCAGGGGGGCCATCCCGAAAGTCCAGGGGGCCATCCCGGATGTCCAGGGGTGCACTTCGACGGTCCAGGGGCTCGAGCCGATCGCGCCGTCTACCAGCTATCGGGGAGGCCGTCGATCACCCACTGCGCGCTGTCCTTCTTCGGATCGCCCTTGCCGCTGACGTACGGCGACTTGTCGTCCAGCCACATGTAGTCCTTGTAGCGGAGATTGAAGATCGTGCGCTTGCCGTCCTGCTTGCCGATCTTGTACTCGGCGTCGCTCGCGGTGTCGTAGAGCTTGACCGCGCCGGTGGTGAGTCGATAGCTCAGGAACAGCGGCGCGCTGTCGAGCCGGAACATCGCGTGGTCCTTGTCGCCGACCACGACCCACTTCAGCGCCTCGCCGTTCTTGCAGTGGAGGACGAGCGCGGCGAGCGCGAGTCCAGATGTGGCCGGCAAAGATGTCCGACGAGATGTCCTCTGCATGAAGCCTCCCGGGGTCCCACAGCAGGGATCCGCCTTCGCCCGGGCATGACGCGCGATTGCGCCCGATGACGCTTCCCGGAGCCTGAGTCCCGGGGTGTATGCTGCCGCGCATGACGCAGTCGCTCGCGAAAACCGCGTCTGCCCCGCACGGTGGCCCGCACAGTGGCACGCGCACTGGCACCGCACGGAGTGGCCGGCACTTCTTGCAGATTCCCGGGCCGACGAATGTCCCCGAGCGCGTGCTGCGTGCGATCGACCGGCCGACGATCGACCACCGCGGGCCCGAGTTCGCGCGGCTGGCCACCGAGATCTTCGACGGGCTGCGCGCGGTGTTCGCGACGTCGGGGCCGGTGATCGTGTTTCCGTCGTCGGGCACCGGCGCGTGGGAGGCGGCGATCGTCAACACGCTGCGGTCCGGCGACCGGGTGCTCATGTTCGAGACCGGCCACTTCGCGATGCTGTGGAAGAAGATCGCCGAGCGGCTCGGGCTGGTGGTCGACTTGGTCGCCGGCGACTGGCGGCACGGCGTCGATCCGGCCGTGGTCGAGGCCCGGCTGACCGAGGACCGCCAGGGCGCGATCAAGGCGGTGATGGTGGTCCACAACGAGACCTCGACCGGGGTCACCAGCCGGATCCCGGAGGTCCGCCGGGCGATCGACCGCGCGCAGCACGGCGCGCTGCTGATGGTCGACGCGATCTCGTCGCTGGGCTCGATCGACGTGCGCCACGCCGAGTGGGGGGCCGACGTCACGGTGGCGTGCTCGCAGAAGGGCCTGATGCTGCCGCCGGGCCTGGGGATGAACGCGATCAGCGACAAGGCGCTCGCCGCGGCGCGCCAGGGCGGCATGCCGCGGTCGTACTGGGACTGGGAGGAGATGCTCAAGCACAACGCCAGCGGGTTCTTCCCGTACACGCCGGCGACCAACCTGCTGTACGGCCTGCGCGAGGCGCTCGCGATGATGCGCGAGCAGGGCATGCCGGCGGTGTTCGCCCGCCACCACCGGATGGCCGAGGCGACCCGGCGCGCGGTGCGGGGCTGGGGTCTCGACATCCTGTGCGCCGATCCGGCGGAGTACTCGAGCGTGCTGACCGCGGTGGTGATGCCGGACGGTCACGACGCGGACGCGTTCCGCGCCACCGTGCTGGCGCGGTTCGACATGTCGCTCGGGATGGGGCTATCGAAGCTGGCCGGCAAGGTGTTCCGCATCGGGCACATCGGCGATCTCAATGACCTGACGCTGATCGGCGCGCTCGCCGGCGTCGAGATGGGGCTCGCGATCTGCGGGGTGCCGCACCGTCCCGGCGGCACGCAGGAGGCGATGGCGTTGCTGGCGGACGGGACAGGGGACCGCTCGTGACCGGCGAGGTGAAGCCGGCGCGGCCGCGCCTGCTGAGCACACCCGGCCTGGTGCTGTTCCTGCTGTGCATGATGTACTTCCTGACCTACGTCGACCGGGTGAACATCTCGACGGCCGCGACCGATATCCAGAAGGAATTCGGTCTCAACAAGACGCAGTACGGCTTCGCGTTCTCGGCGTTCGGCTATCCCTATCTGGTCTTCCAGGTGATCGGCGGACGGCTCGGCGATCGGTTCGGCCCGCGCAAGACGCTGTTCGTGTGCGGCGCGATCTGGGCGGTGGCGACCGCGCTCACCGGGCTCGCGGTCGGACTGACGTCGCTGTTTCTGTTCCGCGTCGCGCTCGGCTTCGGCGAGGGCGCCACGTTCCCGACCGCGACCCGCGCGATGCAGAACTGGACGCCGGCCTCCTGGCGCGGCTTCGCGCAGGGGATCACCCACTCGTTTGCCCGCCTCGGGAACGCGGTGACGCCTCCGATCGTGGCCGCGCTCATGACCTGGCGGAGCTGGCGGGCCGCGTTCGTCGTGCTCGGCGCCAGCAGCATGATCTGGGTCATCGTGTGGTGGCTGTACTTCCGCGACGACCCGCGCGACCACGGCGGGGTCACGCCGGACGATCTCGTGCGGTTGCCGCCGCCGGCTGCGGTGAAGCCGAGGCCGAACGTGCCGTGGCGACGGCTGATCGTCCGCATGCTGCCCGTGACGTTCACGTACTTCTGCTACGGCTGGTCGCTGTGGGTGTTCCTGACCTGGATACCGCAGTTCTTTCGCGAGAACGCCGACATCCACCTCGATCTCAAGAAGTCCGCGCTGTACTCGAGCGGCGTGTTCTTCGCCGGTGTCGTCGGCGACACGCTGGGAGGCCTGGTCAGCGACCACCTGCTGCGCCGCACCGGCCGGGTCACGTTCTCGCGGCTCGTGGTGATCGTGATCGGCATGCTCGGCGCCGCCGGCTGTCTGGTCCCGGTCGTGCTCACGACCGATCTGAATACCCTGGCGCTGTGTCTGTCCGGCGCGTTCTTCTTCCTCGAGCTCATCATCGGCCCGATCTGGGCGGTGCCGATGGATATCGCGCCGCAGCACGCCGGGACGGCGAGCGGGCTCATGAACAGCGGCTCGGCGCTGGCGGCGATCGTGTCACCGCCGGTGTTCGGCGCCATTCTCGATGCCACCAACAACAACTGGCACCTGGCGTTCCTCACCTCGATCATCTTCCTGATCATCGGCGTCGGGTTGTCGTTCACCATGCGCCCGGACCGCAAGTTCGTCGATGAGCCCGAGGCCGAGCTGCCCGAGGCGCGCCAGGTCACGGACAAGCCGTAGGCATGGCCCGGCGGATCGGAGATCCGGCGCTCGCGGCGCGGCTGGGCGAGGCGATGCGCGGCGAGGTGCTGTTCGACGCGTTCAC
This sequence comes from Kofleriaceae bacterium, assembly GCA_041495365.1. Lineage (GTDB taxonomy): Bacteria > Myxococcota_A > Polyangia > Haliangiales > Haliangiaceae > JABFXX01. The sequence goes on from JBGQCL010000062.1 coordinate 4,090, forward strand.
CCGCGGCCGGTACTCGACCGACGCGTCGATCTACCAGATCGAGCCGATCGGGGTGGCGCTGCCGCGCGACGCCGACGACGTGGTCGCCGCGATCGCGCTGGCCCGCGCGGACGGCTTCCCGATCATCGCGCGCGGCGGTGGCAGCTCGCAGAACGGCCAGCCGCTCGGCGAGGCGGTCGTGCTCGACACCAGCCGCCACATGAACCGGGTGCTCGAGGTCGACGCCGAGGCCGGCACCGCCACCGTCGAGCCGGGGATCGTGCTCGACGAGCTCAACCGCCAGCTCCGGCCGACCGGCTGGCAGTTCCCGGTCGACGTGTCGACCTCGGCGCACGCCACGCTCGGCGGGATGACCGGCAACAACTCGGCCGGCACGCGGTCGATCCAGTACGGCCTGATGGTGCACAACGTGCTCGAGGTCGAGGCGGTGCTGGCCGACGCCACCCGGGTCGTGTTCGGCGAGCTCCCCCCGCCGGGTGCGGCACCGGCGCGGCTCGCCGAGCTCGCCGGGGTGCTGCACGCGCTGTACGCGGCCCACGCCGACGAGATCGCGCGGCGCACGCCCAGGGTCCTGCGCAAGGTCGGCGGCTACAACCTGTACGCGCTCGGCGAGCCGCGGCCCAACCTGGCGCGGCTGATGGTCGGCTCCGAGGGAACACTCGGCTTCTTCACGCGGATCAAGCTCAAGCTCGCCCGGATCCCGCGCCACCGGGTCGGCGCGGTGTGCCACTTCGCGCGGTTCTTCGACGCGATGGACATGACGCGGTTCCTGGTCGAGCTCGCGCCCAGCGCCGTCGAGCTGGTCGATCGCAAGATGATGGAGCTCGCGCGCCGGCTGCCGGTGTTCCGCGCGACGCTCGAGCGCCACGTCCAGGGCGCGCCGGACGCGATCCTGCTGGTCGAGTTCGCGGGGGACGACAGGGCACCGCTGATCGACTCGCTCGGCCGGGTCGAGCAGCTGCTCGCCGACCACGGCTACCCGGGCTCGGTGGTCCGGCTGGTCGACGCCGCGGCGCAGGCCGAGATGACCGCGGTGCGCAAGGCCGGGCTCAACATCATGATGTCGATGAAGGGCGACGGCAAGCCGGTGTCGTTCATCGAGGACTGCGCGGTGCCGCTGCCCCACCTCGCGGAGTTCACCGACCGGCTGACCCGGCTGTTCGCGCGGCACGGCACCGAGGGCACCTGGTACGCCCACGCCTCGGTCGGCTGCCTGCACGTCCGCCCGATCCTCAACATGAAGGATCCGTCCGGCGCCCGGACGATGCGGGCGATCGCCGAGGAGGCGTTCGCGATCGTCCGCGAGTTCGAGGGCTCGCACTCCGGCGAGCACGGCGACGGGCTGAGCCGCTCCGAGTTCCACGCCGTGATGTTCGGCGACCGCATGGTCCGCGCGTTCGAGGCGGTCAAGGACGCGTTCGATCCGCGCGGCCTGCTCAACCCGGGCAAGATCGTGCGCGCGCCGCGGATGGACGACCGCCGGCTGTTCCGCTACAAGCCGGGCTACGCGGCGCTGCCGGTCGTGACCGCGCTCGACTGGTCGGACGCGGGCGGCCTCGTCGCCGCCACCGAGATGTGCAACAACAACGGCAGCTGCCGCAAGTTCGACGCGGTGATGTGCCCGAGCTACCAGGCCACGGGCGACGAGCGCGACGCGACGCGCGGCCGCGCCAACAGCCTGCGGCTGGCGCTGACCGGCCAGCTCGGCCCCGATGCGCTGGTGTCCGACGCGATGAAGGAGACCATGGATCTGTGCGTCGGCTGCAAGGCGTGCCGGCGCGAGTGTCCGACCGGCGTCGACATGGCGCGCATGAAGATCGAGTTCCTGCACCACTGGAACGCGCGCCACGGCGTGCCGGTGCAGGCCGCGCTCACCGCGTACCTGCCGCGCTACGCGCCCATCGCGCGCCGGCTCGCGCCGATGATCAACCTGCGCAACCGCGTGCCCGGCCTGGCGGCGCTCGGTGAGCGGCTGCTCGGCCTGTCCCGCAAGCGCACGCTGCCGGCGTGGCGCCACGACATCTACCGGCCGGCGCCCGAGCCGGCGGTGCCGGACGGCCGCGAGGTCGCGCTGCTGGTCGACTGCTTCTCGCGCTACTTCGAGCCCGACAACGCGCGCGCGGCGCGCCGCGTGCTCGAGGCCGGCCGCTACACCGTGCGCGAGGATGCGTCGTCGCGGCCGCTGTGCTGCGGGCGGACGTTCCTCAGCGCCGGGATGGTCGACCAGGCGCGCGAGGAGCTGACCCGGCTGGTCGAGGCGCTGGGGCCGCTCGCCGAGCGCGGCGTGCCGATCGTCGGGATCGAGCCGTCGTGCCTGCTGACCCTGCGCGACGAGCTGCCGGTCGTGGTCCCGGGCAGCGCGGGTGCCGTCGGGGCGGTCGCGCGCCAGGCGGTGCTGCTCGAGGAGCTGGTCGCCGGCGACAGCCGCCGCGGCGCCCTCGCGCTGCCGCTGCGCGACACCGGCCCGCGCGAGGCGTTCGTCCACGGCCACTGCCACCAGAAGGCGCTGGGGGCGATGCCCGATGTCATCGCGGCGCTGAGGCTCGTGCCGGGGCTGACCGTCCACACGATCGAGTCGAGCTGCTGCGGCATGGCGGGCGGCTTCGGCTACGAGGCCGAGCACCACGAGATCTCGATGCGGATGGCCGAGCGCAGCCTGCTCCCGGCGGTCCGCCGCGCCCCGGCCGACGCGCTGATCGTCGCCGACGGCACGAGCTGCCGCCACCAGATCGCCGACGGCGCCGGCCGCGCCGCGGTCCACGTGGCGCGCGTGCTGGAAGCGGCGCTGTGAGGCGATCGAGCATAGTCGAATAATTATTCGACTATGCCTGGATCCCGGTCCGGCCGGCCAGCAGGAAGTCGCGCCAGGTCATCGCCGTGAATCCCGCCCGCTTCACGGTCGTGTGAGCCGACTCCTCGCAGAGAACGAGCGGGCGGAAGGCTGGATGGCGCCGGGTGAACTCGGCGATGCCGCCGAGGTCGCGGGCCGCGAGCGGGCCGGTCTTCACCTCGATCGCCCACGACCCCCAGCTCCCTTCCAGGACGCCGTCGACCTCGAGCGGTTCTTCCCGCCAGTAGCTCACGCGCTGTCCCGCGTTCCACGCGTGTGCAAGGCAGGCGTTCTCGATCCACGCTCCGAGCCGCGGGGGATCCGTGGAGCGGTCGGGGATTCCGCGCGGATCCGAGACCGCGAGCAGGGCGTTGTTCAGCGTGATGAGCTTGGGCGGTGCCGCCCGCCGGCGCGCCGGCGTGGTTGCATATTTTCCCAGCGCCGCCACGAGGAAGGCTTCCTCCAGCAGCGCGAGGTAGTGTGCGATCGTCTCCAGCGCGCCCGCATCCTGGAGCTGTCCCTGGATCTTCTGCAGCGAGACGATCTGGGCCGGCGACGACACGCACACGCCGAACACCTGGCGCAGCAGCGCGGGCTTCCGGATCGCCGCCAGCGCGAGGAGGTCGCGTCCGATCGCCGGCTCGAGGATGGCGTCGCGCACGTAGGCCGCCCAGCGCGCTAGGTCGTGGCGCAGCTCGAACGCACCGGGGTAGCCCCCCATCCTGACCAGCAACTCGGCGGCCTCCGCGGGTGGTAGGCCGAACACGTTGGCGAGCGACGACGCGGACCAGTGCGTCAGCGTGATCCGCTCGAATCGGCCGGCCAGACTCTCCCGCGAGCCCGCAGCCAGGTGCAGCGCGGACGATCCGGTTGCGATGACGTGGATCGGGAGCTTCCGGCGGCGCACGCGATCCCACTCGCCCTTGAGGTGACCCGCCCAGTTGTGGAGCAGATGCGCCTCGTCCAGCAGGACGACCGCGTGCCCGTGCGCCGCCGCGGTCTCCTCGGCGCGCGCCCACAGCCGCTCCCAGAAGCCCGGCAGCGCCGCTTCGGGGCCATCCGCGGCAGCGTACACCGCCGCCTCCCCCTGGCGCGCGGAGATCTCCAGCAATAACGTGGTCTTACCTACCTGGCGGGGCCCGGCGAGCAGCTGGATCCGCCCCGGCGCCGGCTCGTCCAGGCGCTGGTTCAGGGCCTCGCGGGCCTCGGCATAGCTGAGGCGGAAGTCCTCTGAAGACATACTCGAATAATTATTCGAGTACGATCGAATCGTCAAGGGAGCCATCGGGGTGCTGCAAGCCGTACGGCCTGAGGCCGAGCGGCGGCGAGCCAGGCGAGGCCGCCCGGAAAGCGCGCGTCCTCGAGTTACCGAGCCGGCAAGCATTGCCACGAGCTCGTCGCTCCGAGGCCGAGCCCAGGCGCTTTGGCGGGCTCGTGCGCTGCCCGGCGACGAGGCCGCCGAGGTCGCGCGCTGGCCGAAGAGCACGTTAGAGATGCCGCGTTGACGATCGCGTCGACCTCGAGCGTCGTGATGTCGCCCTCGAAGACGGTGATTCGCTCCAGCACGCTCACGCCGCGATCATGAACGATCGCGCGGGCCGCGCAAGACCCGGCGGCCCCCGGACTGCGATGACCAGCTGAACGGTTGCCGGCGCGCCGTGGTCACGCCTCGACGCACGGCCGGGTCATGGGGTCACGATGCTTTCTTGCGCTCACCCCGCCGTTCGTCGAGCGCTCGACTGAGCATCGTCTTGATGATTGCCTGGCGGCTGACGTTGAGCCGACGTGCTTCTGCGTCGAGCTCACGCAACATCTCGACCGTGAAGTCGACGTTCACGCGCTGGATATCCGGCCGCGGTAGCGGTGGCATCATGCGGCCCTTCCCGGCGAAGTACCGCGTCACGTCTTCTCCTCGCTCGGCTGCCCGTGCGATCTGCTCTGCGGAGGGCCTCCGGCTACTGGCTTTCTTCATACTTCGTCCTCTCTGCGGTTGTCGATCTCCAGAGCGTGACCAGATAGTAATACTCGCCCACCCGGTCGGTCCGTACCACGGTGAAGAGCCGCGCGTTCACCCAGCCGATCGCCACCCACTGCTCTGGTTCTCCGGACAGCTGGTCGAGGTAGTACGGCGCGTAGAACAACTCTTGCACCTCCTCGAAGCCGATGCCCCGTTTCGCACGGAGGTGACGGCTCTTGGTCTTGTCGAACTTGAACCGCAATGCACCTGCAAGGTATGACAATTATACCACATCAGCAAGCGCCCTGCTCGACAGCGACCTCGAAGGCCGTCAGGGAAGGGAAGGGCGTGCTCGAGAGCTGGCGGTGGTCATCGCGGTAGGGCATGGTCAGGGGCCGGGTGCTGCCCTCGCTCTCGATCGTGATCCCGGCGTTCGACGAGGCCGCGTCGATCGAGGCCAGCGTGCGCGACGCGCTCGAGGTCGGGGCGGCGCACGCGGCGGTGCTGGAGGTGGTGGTGTGCGACGACGGCTCGCGCGACGATACGGCGGCGATCGCGGGGGCGGTGGCGGCGCGCGACCGGCGGGTGATCGTGCTGCGCCGGCCGGTAAACCGCGGGATCGAGGCGTCGATGCGCGCGCTGTACGCGCAGGCCCGGCACGCCTGGGTGTTCCTCAACAGCGCGGACCGGCAGTGGCCGATGGCGGTGCTCGGGCCGATGGCGGCGGCGGCCGAGGCCGGCGCGGACTTCGTGATCGGCGTGCGGTCGAACAAGCGCGAGGTCTACACGGCGTATCGCCGGCTGGTGTCGTGGGGCTACGAGCGCGTCGTGCGCGCGCTCGGCGCGCCGGGCGGCGATCCGGGGTCGGTCAAGCTGGCGCGCCGCGCGCTGCTGCATCGCGCGGTGGTGTCGCGCGGGGTGTTCGCCGAGGGCGAGCGGGTGATCCGGGCGGCGCGCGGCGGGGCGCGGGTCGTCGAGGTCCCGGTCGAGTTTCACCGCCGCGCGGCGGGCAAGGCGACCGGGGCGCGGCGCGGCGTGGTGGTGCGCGCGGTGCTCGACGCCGGGCGGGTCGCGGCGTCGCTCGCGCTCGGCGCACCGGCGCCGCGGCTTCCTGTTCCGGATATGGAACGATGATGGGCGGGCTGGCGCGGCTGCGCGGCCGGATCGCGGGCCGGGCGCGCCGGCTGTGGGCGCCGGCCGGCCGCCGGCCCCGGCTGGTGCTGGTGGCGGCGTGCGCGGTGATCGTGGGGATGTACTGCACCAACCAGGACATGGGCGGTCAGCCCGACGCGCCGCGCGGCGACGGCGTGTACCGGCCGGTGCTGGCGCGCGGCGACGGCCACATGATGTACCTGATGGCCCGGTCGACCGCGCTCGACGGCGACTGGCGGTTCGACAACGACCTGGCGCGGTTCGGCGACCCGTGGCGCCAGCGCACGACGCGGACCGGGCGCAAGGCGATCGGGCACCCGATCGGGCCGGCGCTGGTGTGGACGCCGCTGATCTGGATCGCCCAGGCCGGCGCGGTGGTCGCGGATGCGCTCGGCGCGCGGATCGAGCTGCACGGCTACACGCTGTGGCATCAGCAGTTCGTGTTCCTGTCGAGCGCGCTCGCGGCGTGCGGCGCGGCGCTGCTCGGCGCGCGGCTGGCGCGGCGGCTGCTCGGCGGCGCGTGGGCGGCGGCGTACGGCGCGGCGGCCGTGCTGCTCGGGACGTCGCTCACGTACTACGCGACGTACATGCCGAGCTACGCGCACGCGCTCGACGCGGTGGCGTGCGCGGGGTTCCTCGGCACCTGGGCCTGCAGCGTCGGGCGGCGCGACCGGCGGCGCTGGCTCGTGCTCGGCCTGCTGCTCGGGATCGCCGCGCTGATCCGGGTGCAGGAGCTGGCGATGGGCGTGGTGGTCGTGGTGGAGGTCGCCACCGAGACCGTGGTCCAGACCGTGCGCGGGCGCGGCGGGTCCGAGGTCGGCCGGTGGTGGCTCGGCGGCGCGCTGGCGCTCGCGGTGACGCTGATCGTCTTCGTGCCGCAGCTCGTCGAGTGGCACCTGGTGTTCGGCAGCATCACCGAGCTGCCGCAGGGCGCGAAGTACACCCGGCTCGAGGCGCCGATGGTGGGCGAGCTCCTGTTCGCGCCGCGCAACGGCTGGTTCTCGACCACGCCGATCGCCTGTGCGGCGGTGCTCGGGCTGCTCGCGCTGCCGCGGCGGGCGGCCGTGGTCGCGGCCGGCCTGGTCGCCGCGGTCGCGCTGCAGGTCTACCTCGACAGCACGATCCTCGACTGGTGGGGGAGCGCGGCGTTCGGCCAGCGCCGGATGTGCAACGTCACGCTGCCGCTGGTCGTCGGGCTGGCGGCGCTGCTGTGGCGCGCCGGCCGGCTCGCGCGCCGGCTGCCGGTGTGGGCGCGCCACGCGATCGCGTGGGGGGTGCTCGGCCCGCTGGTGGCGTGGAACCTGATGCGGGTCGGCGAGCTGCGCGGCGGGGTGTCCGCGCCCGACGCGGTGGTGCCGGCGTGCTGCGATCGGGTGCCGCGCCCGCTGCGCGCGAGCTTCGCGTGGCTGTACGGCTGGATCGGCGATCCGTTCGAGCTACCGGCGAGCGCGTGGTTCGCGTGGCGGCACGGCGTGCCGATCGATCGCTGGGATCGGGCGGTCGGCAACTATCCGCTGGTGCCGGGGCTCGACACGTTGCTCGACGACTCGCTGTGGGCGCAGCGCGGGGTGTGGCGGATCGGCGGCGGGATCGATCCGTACCTGGTGTCCGGGTGGTCGGGCGCGGTGCGCGGCGACAAGCGAAGCGCAGTCGCGGGGGGTGGGGCCCCCGACGGCTCTGCCGGCGGGGCGGGGGTCCTCCCCCGTGGGATCGACCGGCCGATGCGGTGGACGACGGCGCCGGTCGCGACCGTGCTGGTCCCCAACCTGATGCCGTACGGCCAGCGGCTGACGCTGTGGCTGGCGCCGGCCGGGGCGCATCACGCGACGGTGCGGTGGAACGGCGCGGTGGTCGCCGACGCCGAGCTCGCGGGGTGGACCGCGGTGCGGTTCGAGCTGCCGGACATCGCGCTGCACACCAACGAGCTCGCGATCGAGGCCGCGCCGGGGCCGTTCGCGCCGGCGTCGGGGCCGGCGCCCGGCGGGCCGGTCGGCGTCGCGGTCGGCGACCTCGAGGTCGAGCTGCTGCGGCCCGGATCGGGGCGGTGACGGGGCGGTGACCGGGGCCGCTTGACCGCGCGGGGGACGGCGTGTGACGGTCGCCCGGCGTGACCGCGGCACCGCTCCGCATCGGCGTGATCGGCTACGGCTACTGGGGGCCGAACCTGGTGCGCAACTTCGCGGCGGGGCCGCGCACCCGGGTCGTCGCGATCTGCTGCTCGATCCGGCCGATGTCGCGCGCCGGGTGACCCCGCGGACCCGCGGCGTGATCGCCGTCCACCTGTTCGGCCAGGTCGCGGACATGGCCGCGCTCGGCGCGGTCACCGAGGCGCACCGGCTGCACGTGGTCGAGGACAGCGCGCAGGCGCACGGTGCGACCCGGCGCGGGCCCGACGGGGCGGACCTGCGCGCCGGCGCGATCTCGGCGGCCGCGGCATTCAGCTTCTACCCGACCAAGAACCTCGGAGCGCTCGGCGAGGGCGGCGCGATCACCACGCGCGACGGTGCGCTCGCCGAGCGGGTGCGCCGGCGGCGCGATCGCGGCCAGGCCGGGCGGCACGATCACGTCGACATCGGCTACAACGCGCGGCTCGACGCGCTGCAGTGCGCGTGCTCCGGCGGCGGAGGAGGCAGTCCTTGCGCGGTGTTGGCGGTCTTGCATCCCCGCGGCGGATCGCCCCATCTAACCATCATGTCCAGATCGCACGTCGTGGTGATCGGAGGTGGGTTCGGGGGCCTGGCCGCGGCCCAGGGCCTCAAACGTGCGCTGGTCAACGTCACGTTGATCGATCGGCGCAACCACCACCTGTTCCAGCCGCTGCTCTACCAGGTCGCGACCGCGGCGCTCAACCCGAGCGACATCGCGTACCCGATCCGCGGCGCGCTGGCCCACCAGCCCAACGCGCGCGTGCTGCTCGCCGCCGCCACCGCGATCGACACCGCGAACCGGCGGGTGGTGCTCGACGACGGGATGCTGGAGTACGACTACCTGGTCGTGGCGACCGGGGCGACCCACTCGTACTTCGGCCACGACGACTGGGCCCACATCGCGCCCGGGCTCAAGTCGGTCGAGGACGCGCTGGAGATCCGCCGGCGGATCTTCCTGGCGTACGAGGCCGCCGAGCGCGAGTCCGACCCGGCGCGCCAGCGCGAGTGGCTGACCTTCGTCGTGATCGGCGGCGGGCCGACCGGCGTCGAGCTCGCGGGCGCGCTCGGCGAGATCGGCCTGCAGACCCTCGCACACGACTTCCGCACGATCGATCCGACCCAGGTCCGCGTCGTGCTGTTCGAGGGCAAGGACCGGATCCTCGCCACCTACCCGGCCAAGCTGTCGGCGGCGGCGCAGCGCGCGCTGGCGCGCCGCAGCGTCGATGTCCGGCTCAAGACCCAGGTGATCGCGGTCGATCCGCACGGCGTCACGGTGCAGTGCGGCGACCACCAGGACCACATCGGGGCCCGCACCGTGCTGTGGGCGGCCGGCGTCCGCGCGTCGTCGCTCGCCGCCACGCTCGGCGTGCCGCGCGACCGGACCGGCCGCGTCGAGGTCCTGCCCGACCTCACGATCCCCGGCCACCCCGAGGTGTTCGTGATCGGCGACCTGGCGAAGGTGCCGATGCCGGGCGGCGGCGAGGTGCCGGGCGTCGCGCAGGGCGCACTGCAGGGCGGGAAGTACGCCGCCCGCGTGATCGCGGCCGAGGTCCGCGCCTCGGACGGCGTGCGGCCGCCGCGGTCGCCGTTCCGCTACCATGACAAGGGCAGCCTGGCGACGGTGGGCCGGTCCGAGGCCGTGGTCGAGACCCGGCACTACACCGGCCACGGCCTGATCGCGTGGCTCCTGTGGTGGGCCGTCCACATCGCGTTCCTGATCGGCTTCCGCAACCGGGTGCTGGTGATGCTGCAGTGGGCGTGGTCGTGGCTCACCTTCAAGCGCGGCGCCCGGCTGATCACCGGCCCGGTCGGCGCGCTGCCGCCGGTGCGCTCGATCGGCCGCGACGGCCGGATCGCGCTGCCGCCCCCCGCCGCCGCGGTCGCGCTCGACGAGCCGCGGTCAGGGCCGGCGCCGCGGCCCGCGATCGAGCCAACGGCGATCGAGCCACGCCCGGGCGACCACCGCCGCCCGGGGCTGTAGCCTGCATCGATCACCACGCCCGCCCGCGCGCCGTCACTCCATGCGCCCGCTGGTCGACAGCTTGCCGAGCTCGCGATACTCGAGCGTGATCGCGCGCAGCAGGTGGGACTGGCCGAGCGACTGTCCCTCCTGGGCCGCGAGAAACGCGGCACGCAGCGCCGAGTTGCGGATGTAGCCGCCGGAGATCGGGAACCGCCGTGCCAGCTCGGTGAAGTTGAAGTCGCCCTGGACCGGGACCTCGGGCGGGATGTGAGCCGACCACAGGCGGATCCGGGTCTCCTCATCGGGAAACGGGAACTGCAGCCGCAGCGACATCCGGCGCTTGAACGCGGGGTCGATCGAGCCCTCGAGGTTGGTGGTCAGGATGCAGATGCCCTCGAACGTGTCGAGCCGCTGCAGCAGGTAGTTGACCTCGAGGTTGGCGTAGCGGTCGACCGACGACTTGACATCGGTCCGCTTGGCGAACAGCGAGTCGGCCTCGTCGAACAGCACCACGACCTGGCCGTCCTCGGCGGCGTCGAACACCTCGGCGAGGTTCTTCTCGGTCTCGCCGATCCACTTGCTGACCACGCGCGCGAGATCGACGCGGTACAGCTCGAGCCCGAGCTCGCGCGCGATCAGGCCGGCGACCATCGACTTGCCGGTGCCCGGCGGGCCGTAGAACAGCGCGGTCAGCCCGCGTGAGCTCGACATCTTGGCGTCGAACCCCCACTGCTCGTAGACGGTCTTGCGGTGGGTGCTGCGCGCGATGAACTCGCGGATCGAGTCGAGCACGTCGTCGGGCAGCGCGACCTGCTCGAAGCGCGCCCGGCGCGCGACCCGGACCGCGACGTGCGACAGCCGGGTCGCGATGTGCTGCGCTGCGACGGCCTCGAGCTCGCTCGCGGCATCGCCGCCGCCGGACTCGCCGCGGCTGGCGCGGCGCTCGACGCCCTGCGCGATCACGAGCTCGATGACCCCTGGCCCGACCCGGTAGCGCGCGGCGAGCCCGTCGACGCTGGCGACGGGCAGCTGGGCGTGATCGACGGCCCGCCGCCAGAACGCGGCGCGCTCGGACTCCGACAGCGGAGGCAGCGCGGCGCTGACGTACCCCGGATCGATCGGCAGGCTGGCCTCGGGCGCCGCGCGGACCACCACCGGCCCCGGGTGTGCGCGGAGCACCTGCTTGAGCTGGTCGAGCCCCTCGGCGTCCGATGGATCGGCGACCTCGATGCCGCTGACCACCGGGACGCAGCCGCGGAGCAGCGCGCGAAACAGCTCCTGGCGCAGCGCGACCGCCATCATCTTGCCGGCGCGCGGCAGCCGGTGGCAGTCGATGCACGCGATGCCGCGGCCGACCCGCGTCGCGAGCGCGGCGACCAGGCTGTGTCGTCCGGCGCCGCGCCGGCCCCGGATCACCATGCGCAGCGGCGCACCCGGCGGGCGGGGCGCCGCGAGCGCGAACAGCAGGTCGCGCTTGACGTCGGCGGGCAGGACCAGCTCGTCGAGCGTGCGATCGGCGTGGCGCACCGAGGTGACCTGGCCGATCGCACCGGCCGGCGCGCGGCCGCGGATCCGCTCGATCAGGACCGGATCGACGGACATCGCGCCGAACAGCGATGCACCCGGCTCCCCGGCGCCGATCCGCACCAGGCCGTACGCGACCAGCGGCGCGTCGTCCGCGAGTTCGCGCGCGACCTCGGCGATCCCGTGCGGGCCGGAGCTGGCGACGATGGTCTCGATCAGGTAGCGATCGATGATCGGCCGGTTCGGGTCGTTGCCGAGGATGCCGAACAGCCGCGCGATCTGGCCGCGGATGCGCGGCGCGGCGACCATCACGAGGATCTGGGTGGCGGCGTTCGACAGCTTGAACTCGCGGACCAGGTCGATCAGCGGCAGGCGATGGCCGGCTGCGATCGTCGAGCGGGCGCGGCCGGCGGTCCGCGCGCTGGCGTGGGCAAGGCGATCGTCGGCCTCCTCCAGCTGGTGCAGTGCGTAGCCGCCGATGTGGCCGAGCAGCGCGCGGACCTCGCGCTCGAACGGCCGGTTGTCCTCGGCGGGCACGCTGAGCAGGCCGCTGTGCCACGCCGCGGCGATCGCGCGGGCTGCGCGCGCCGCGGTGAGATCCAGGATCTCCTCCAGGTGCTCGTGCGCCGACGCGTAGGGTGGCCACTGGGGGTCCGGCGCGACCTCGATCGCCGCCGGCTGGATCCCGAGCGCGACCGGCACGACATCCGGGAGCTCGATCGGCAGGTCGGCGGTCTCGTCGCCGGGGGGCGCCGGATCGGCGGCAGCGGCCGGCCGCGCCGCGGAACGAGCCGACTCGGGCGCGGGCTCGGGCTCGGCCGCAGCGTCGATGCGCCGCGCGGGTGGATCCGCGGTCACCGCCTGCCAGGTCGGCGGGTCGCGCGGGTCGCCGGCAGGCGGCGGGGCGTCGTCGGGCGGGGCGTCGTCGGGCGGGGCGTCATCGGGCGGTATGTCAGGTGGCGCGTCGGCTGCCTCGACCGTCTCGTCGGGTGCTATATGCTGGGTGACCGACCGGCCGCGCAGCGCATCGGCGAACAGCTCGGTGGTCAGGGCGTGGATCACCGGGCCATCGCTGGCGGGCTCGCCCGCGAGCACGGCGTAGCGGCCCTTCTCGTCGATCGCGACGTGGACCAGCGGCCACGGCACGGTCGTGCGGGCAATCACCCGCCCGTAGCGCAGATCGATCGCGATCAGCAGATCGGGTGCCACCGACGCGAGCGCGATCCCGCGGGTGGTGCCGACCGACCAGCGCTCCAGCCGCGGCACCTTGACGCGATGGATGATCCGGCCGTCCGGCTTGGTCACCAGGAAGCTGTCGTGCTCGTCGCCGCGCATCAGCACGCCGATCGCGCGGTCCCAGAACAGCGAGACGACCTCGAGCACGCGGCCCGGCCCGGCGATCGCGAGTGTGCGCGGCGGCGTGGCCCGCCCGACCTCGACCGCGCGCAGGCCGCGCTCGCCGACCAGCACGACGCGGCGGCCGATGGTCGGAAACACTCGCTCATCGCTGCCGACCGCGATCGGCTCGAGCGTGACCCGCCCTCCAGCGACCATCGCGAACCGGGTCAGCTCGCCGTGGAGCACCGCGGCCGGCAGGCGGTTGCCGGCAAACGGCGAGATCCCGGTCGCCGGCTCGGTGAGCTCGACCGGCTCGGGCGCCTCGCGCGCGGCGCGCGGATCGAGCGGGACGCGGTGCAGACGATGGCGGTGCAGCAGCCAGAGCTCGTCGCTGACGAACGCGAAGTCGACGACATCGGCTCCCGGCAGCAGCTGGCGAGGCGCGATGCCGAACGCGTCGGTCAGCGCGATGTCGGAGCCGCTGCGCAGCGCGACGTGGCGGCCGGAGCTCGCGAGCGCGGCGCGCGGCGGGCGGTCACTTTGCATGGGGAGCGTCGGGCGCGCGCGGCGGCTCGGGCGGGGCCGCCGGGTCGGGCTCGGGCGCCGGGATCCGGCGCTCGAAGTCGAGCCAGATCCGCGAGTCCTGCCGGCAATCGTAGCTGCGGCAGGGCGCCGGACGCTGGGCGTACACGCCGCACGCGCCGGTCGCGCCGTCGCAGTGCACGCAGTAGCCGTCGGCGCGCTGGCGGATCTTGTAGGGCGTCCGGTAGTCCCACTGCACCACGCGCTCGTCGAGGTCCTGGAACGACAGCGGGAACGACAGCGTGCAGCACCGCGCCTTGCACAGCGGCATGCGCGCGGCGCAGTCGATCTGCGGGAGATCGGCCAGCGCGTACTTGTCGGCGACCGGCGATACCGCGACGTGCGCCCGGGTCAGCGCGCGCTCCTCCTCGAGCGTGTGGAGCCGGGCCCGCCGCGCGTCGTACGCGGTGACGTCGACCTGGCGCCGGCTCACGAGATCCTCGAGCAGCGCGTAGAACCGCGACGACAGCTCGAGCAGATCGCGCTTGGTCTGCATCCCCATGATGTGCAGGAACCGCAGGCCGTGATCGAGATCCTCACGAAGATCGGGGTCGTCGTCCATCGCAGCTCCTCAGCGGTGAAGCAGCATGTGGAAGATTCCGTCGCGCGTGATGATCTCGTGGCGGGCGGCCGGCGGCCGGAGCAGCCGCACGAGATCGGTGATGATCCGCGCAAACTCCTCGGGCATCGGCCCGTCGCGATGGGAGATCGCGACGTGCTCGACCGCGCCGGTGGGGGCGGCGTGGTGCGAGCACGACAGCCGGACCCCGAGTGAGGTCGTCGCGACCACGACCGCGGCGCGGTTGCCCGGGGCCGCGAGCGTGTCGAGCGCGAGCGCGACGTCGTAGATGTGGCCGGGGTGCATCAGGCGATGGCGGGGCGCGTGGCCCAGGAACCGCCAGGCCAGGACGAAGCACGCGGCGAACCCGTGCGCGGCGGCGAACGCGGCGTGCCAGCGCGCGTGCGGCAACATCTCGGTCAGGTCCCCGGCGATCACCGCCGCGGTCGCCGCGAGCGAGATCCACTGGGCCTCCGAGAACCCAGCGAAGAATGGCCGGAACTGATCGCCGCGGGTCAGCTCGATCAGGAACCGTCCGCCTGCGTAGCCGAGGACGATCAGCGTGCACGCGCTGCCCGGCGCCGCGCCGGTCGCGATCTCGGTCGCGCCGGCGGCCGCGAGGCCGAACGCGAGCACCGCCTCGAGCGCCTGGCTCGGGAACAGCCGCACGCCGACCAGCACGTGCGCGAAGCCGGCGGCGACGTGCTCGTCGCGGTAGCGCACGCCGACGTGAGCGGGCTTGCCGTGGCAGCAGCCGGCCATCAGGCAGCCGACCCGGCCGAACATCAGGAACGTGGCGAGCGCCACCGCGGAGAGATCCAGGTAAGGCAGCGGACGCACGTCGAGCGCGACGATCACCCCGGTGGCGGCCGCGCCGATCGCGATCGCGTGGTGGTAGAACACCAGCCGCGCGGTGCCGGTGATCGCCTTGGTGATCACCGCGACCGCGAGGAACGTGACGCTGCCGGCCAACACGAGCAGGCCTGCGATCCAGGGTTCGAGCGCGGGATCCACCGCCGCGAGCGCCAGCGCCACGAGCGCCGTCGCGATCCAGCCGGCGAAGCCGCAGACCTGGAACGCCGAGCGCGGCGCGCCGAGGATCGTCACCTCGGGCCGGACGAACCCGTCGAGCGCATGGTTGACCGCGGCGATCATCGCTTACTTGATCGCCGCGGCGAGGTCCTTCAGGGCGGCCTCCAGCTCGCGCGCGTCGGGGGCGTCGGCCAGTGCGCGGACCCGCCCATGCAGCTTGGAGGCGCGCAGCTGCGGCCCCGCGTGCTGCAGCGACCGGACGTAGGCCAGGTCGACGCGCGCGCGGTGCTCGAGCTCCCAGCCGGTCAGCGCCACCTCGATCAGCCGGTCGGCCTCCGGAGAACCGGGCTTGGCCTTGGCGATCGCCGCGGCGATCAGCTCGATCGCCTGGGCCCGCACCGCGGATGGCTGCATGGGATGCAGGAGCTCGGTTCCCGCGACGGTCGTGCTGTCGACGTCGCCGTCGTCGACCGCGACGCGCAGCGCATCGAGCGCGACCAGGGGATGCCCGGCATCGAGCGCGTCCCGCGTGGCCTCCAGCCCGTGCTTGGCCTGCCAGCCGACGAGCCGGTGGATCGCGGTCGCGAGCCCGGCGTCGGCGCCGATCAGCGCAAACGCGCGCACCGCCGCGGTGGTGCCGGTGAGCGCGGGCGGCTTCTGGTTGGCGCCCATCGGCGCGCTGGCCGGGGGACCGCCGGTGATCACGAGCACCGGAAACGTCACCGGCCACGGCCGGTCGAACAGCCGCTGGGCGTCGAAGCTCAGCATCGCTTCGCGCGGGTCGTCGGCGCGCTGCGCGGTCGACAGCTGGGTGTAGCCGGTCAGGGTCGCGGTCGCCGGCGCGGTCGTGTTGCCGTGAATCTCCGTGCACTGGCTCAGCTCGAGGTTGCGCTCGTAGAGGCTCGGGAACTTGCCTGCGGGGGGGCCGACCGGCTTGTCGTCCTTGGGCCGGGCCGTGCATCGCAGCGCGTGAGCCCCGCCGAGCTTTGCGGAGGTCAGCGTGGGTTCGGTGAAGTACCCCGTCATGGCGCGCGCATCCTTTCTTGGCTCGGCCGTGCTGCCGTTCGGCGCGAGCCACAGTGCGATCGATCCGGCGAGAATTCCGATTCGGTGGAGGGTCATGACCAGGTGCTGGTGGCGACGGTGTTGGCGACCCCCCCGGTGAGGTTCGGCGAGCCGCTGCCCTGGCCAGCGCCCGAGCCGGTGTTCGACGTCGTGGTCACGCCCGACACGTTCTTGGTCCCCTTCGAGGCGTATTCGGTGGTCGCCGTCCAGTTCACCTCCCAGGTCTCCCAGTTGATGAACTGGACCATGTTCGGCGACGAGCGCTTGCGCACGACCAGCCAGGTGGCGAACTGGTCTTTCCCGTCGGTGTGATCGAGCTTGCCCAGCCCGTCCGGGGTGTCCCACGGGAACCCCATCCCCGGGCGGTCTCACAGCGCGGCCGTGATCGTGCTGCCGGTCTTGGTGAACGGGACGACCGCGGTGGGGTTCGCGCTGTCGTACCAGGGGGCGTTGCCGGCCGGGTTGCCGTCGCGCGTGTTGGCGGGCAGGGCGACCGTGAAGGTCGTGGCGGCCGGCGGGGCGAACGGCGACGGTCCGCCCACGTAGTGGCCGACGCGCGCCGCGGACTGCACGGTCTGGAGGTAGCCGGCGTCCCACTCCGCGGCGTCGGCGTCCGTGCCGCCGCTGGCCGAGACGTCGCCGGTCGACGAGTACGCCGCGCTGGTGAGCACCAGCTGGGCCGACGTCGTGGCCCCGGTGACCGCGCCGCCGGCGCCCGGGGTGTACGACGCCGAGCTGAAGGTCAGCGCGCCGCCGCCGCCGCCACCACCCCCGCCGGGGCAACGCTGCAGGCCGACACCGGAGCGCAGCCCGGGGCGCGCCGGGGCGCGGGCCGAGCGCTCTCCGCCGTGCAGCGCGGACACCGCGTAGGTCGCGGCCTGATCGGCATCGGCGTCGAGCGCGCCGCTGTCACCGCGGCCCAGCGACGGGGCGCCGTGCTGCTGGACGACGTGGGCGAGCTCGTGGGCGAGCAGCGCGTCGCCGACCGGCGTGCCGGGAGCGTAGTTGCCGGCGGCGAACGCGACCTGGTGGCCGACGGTGAACGCGCGGGCGTCGAGCTGGCCGGCAAGCGCCTGCGCGTCTTGGCTGGTGTGGACGCGCACCGCGCCGAAGTCGTGGTGGAACACCGACTCCATCCCGGCGCGGGTGGCGGTCGGCAGCGGCGCACCTTCGCCCATCGCGCCCGAGCGCATGAACTCGGTCGCGTGCTCGCTGCCGCTGATCGCGGCCAGCGTGCCGCTGGGGCCGGGCGTCTTCGGGCCGGTGCCAGCAGCGGCGTGAGTCTGGGCCTGCGCGGCGATGCCGGCGAGGTAATCGCGCGCGGAGCGGGCGGAGGCGGCGCCGGGGACGCGCTTGCGGACGTCCTGCTCGAGGGCGGCGGACGGGCGCGAGCGCCAGGGCGCGACGTCCTCGCCGGGGACCAGGCCGTGGACCTCGGCGAGGAACTCGCTCTTGGTCATCTGGTTGGAAGCGACGTGGCTGCCGTCCTCGACGATCAGCGGGGCGCCGGGGTGGCCGGCCGGACCGGCGGCGCCGGGGGGACCTGCCGGGGCGGCGACCTCGCCAACCGCGAACGTCGCATCGGCGGCGAACCAGAACGGGTCGGCCGTGCGGGTCGCGCCGAAGCTCGCGCCGGCGGACGCCGCCCCCTGCGCCGCGCGGGCGGGTGACAGCGACGACGTCAGCGTCTGCTTGCCCGGTGTGGCGTCACCGTCCGGACGTGGGCCCGCATCGTCGGGCCGAGCAGCATACGTACCTTCTCCATACCAGCTCATCATGGCGACTCCTTGGTGAGACGCACTTCAGCGCAGATCTTCAGGTCCATGGTCATCTGGTTGGGGGCGGCGTGGCTGCCGGCGAACCAGAACGGGTCGGGCGCGCGGGTCGCGCCGACGGACGCCGCGCCCTGCGCGGCGCGGGTCGGCGATAGCGACGACGTCAGCACCGGTTTCCCCGGCGCATGCCCGGCGGACCCTGGCTCCACCGAACGCTCGGTGCTCCTCGCGATTTCGAATTCCAGCATCCCGGGGCTCCCCCCCGATGGTCGCCCCTGCGACGATCCCGTCGAATATTCCGTTCCTGGGGGACCATTGTCAACGGATCGTTGCGCACGACTCACGCAGCATGTTGCGCCATCGCATCTGGCATTCGTTGTTCGTCAAGACCGAGGCGGTTGCAACCCAGCGAGGGCAGGTAAGATAGCGGTGTGGCTGCTGGTGCGCGTACCCGCTCGCTGGTGCGAAGGCCCGGTGCGCCGCGCCTCACGGTGATCGGCGGCGGCGTGGTCGCGAGCCATGCGCTGCCGCCCACCGGCGAGATCGTGATCGGACGCGACCCCGGCTGCGACGTGCGGATCGACGACCCATCGCTGTCGCGCCGCCACGTCCGGCTGCGGCTCGCCGACGGCATCACGGTCGAGGACCTCGGGTCGAGCAACGGCACGTTCGTCGCGGGCCTGCGGCTGAAGCCCGGGGTGCCTCGGCCGCTCGCCGCCGACGAGATCGTCACGATCGGCGGGGTCGGGCTCGTCGTCCAGCAGCATGCGCCGATCGCGCCGCAGCGCACGCTGTGGGGCCATGGTTACTTCGAGCTCCGGCTGGCCGAGGAGTGCACGCGGGCGGCGCGGGGGGGGACGGCGTTCGGGCTGCTGCGCGTGCGGTCGGTGGAGCGCGACGCGGCTCAGCGGGTGAGCGCGGCGGTGCGCGACATCGACGTGGTCGGGACCTACGGGCCGCACGAGTGGGAGGTGCTGCTGCTCGACGTCTCGCCCGCGACCGCGGCCGACCTCGCCGACCGGATCCGCGGCGCGATCCCGGGCGCGGCGGTCGGGCTGGCGGTGTTCCCGGCCGACGGCCGCGACGCCTGGTCGCTCGGCAGCTGCGCGGCGGCGCGGATCCCGGGCAAGCCGCGGCGGGTCTCCGGGGCGAGACCGGCGCCGGAGCCGCCGGGGCCTGCGGGGTCGCGCCGCGTCGCGCTCCCGTTCGCGCTCGGGCCGATGCAGGGCGTGGTCGCGCTCGCCGACCGGATCGCGGTCGGCAACATCAGCGTGCTGATCGTCGGCGAGACCGGGGTCGGCAAGGAGGTGCTCGCCGACCACATCCACGCCCGGTCGCCGCGCTCGGCGCGCCCGCTGGTCAAGCTCAACTGCGCGGCGATGCCCGAGCCACAGCTCGACGGCGAGCTGTTCGGCCACGAGAAGGGCGCGTTCACCGGGGCGGCCGTGTCCCGGCCCGGCCTGATCGAGCAGGCCGAAGGCGGCAGCGTGTTCCTCGACGAGATCGGCGAGCTGCCGCCCGCGATCCAGGTCAAGCTGCTGCGCGTGCTCGAGCAGCGCGAGATCCTGCGGATCGGCGCGCTCAAGCCGCGCGCGATCGACGTCCGGTTCCTCGCCGCCACCCATCGCGATCTGCCGGTCGCGATCGCCGCGGGCCGGTTCCGCGAGGATCTCTACTTCCGGATCGCCGGCGTGACGCTGCAGATCCCGCCGCTCCGCGAGCGCCCCGACGAGATCCTGGCGCTCGCCGAGCGGTTCGCCGTGCGGGCCGCCGCGGCGCTGTCGCGCCCGGCCCCGGCGATCTCGCCGGCCGCACGCGAGCTGCTGCGCGGCTACCGCTGGCCGGGCAACGTGCGCGAGCTGCGCAACGTGATCGAGCGCGCGACGTCGCTATGTGACGGCACGATCGACGTCGGCCAGCTGCCGGATGACCGGATGTCGCGGCCCGCGGTGGCCGCGACGGTCGAGCCGTCGGGGCAGGGCGAGGTCGGCGTCCAGGCCGACGCGCGGGAGCGCCAGGCGATCGAGAGCGCCCTGGCGCGTACCGGCGGTAACCAGACCGCGGCGGCGCGCGAGCTCGGGATCTCGCGCCGCACGCTGACCAGCAAGCTCGACCAGCACGGCCTCGATCGCCCGCGCAGGCGCCGCCAGCGCTGACGGCCTCGTCGTGTGCCGCGAGCCCGCCGGTGGGGGAAACGAGTCACTCGTCGAAGCCGTGCAAACGGTCGTGCTCTACGTGGATCCACTGCCCGAGTGACGCAGGGCGAACAGCGGCGGACATCCCGGCGGCTCGATCTTCACGAGCCTCCTGGTCGCGCGGTCGAGGACGCCGATCGTCACCGGGTTCTCGCCGGTGACGATGATCAGGCGCATCGCCGGGCCCGCAACGGCAAGGACGTCGAGGATGCCGGTATCGCTGTCCTCCGGCGGCCTCGGCTGCACCAAAAACGACTCATCGCGGTCTCCGGCGACGGCAAGGTGCTGCCGAAACAGTCTCTGCCGGAGGGACTCCCCGCCGACGTGACCTGCACGATCGCGGGCAACGATCGCGCGGTGTTCATGGCGCTCGGCGATGACATCATGAGGATCGACACCGACGAGCTTCGCGTCGCGCCCGGCGGTGCGATCACGCCGCAGGCTGCCGGCGATCGCGACGACCTCGCGGTCGACGAGCACGGCCACCTGCTCTACGTCGCGAACGCGTGCGTGTGGCGCTACACCGAGGCCGGCGCTCGGCACCGAGACCAGGTCGTGTGCGGCCCGCACCGATAGCGCCGACGGGCGCGATGCGGTACGTCCGGCTGCCTCGAGGCACTGGCGGATCGCGTCACCTGGCGCTTCCCATCAGGCGCGGCGTGCGCGACCATCGCCGCATGGTGGCATTCGGGGATCGCGGGGACGCCGTTCGTATGCTCCAGCTCCAGCTCAAGGCGCTCGGTTACGAGCCCGGCGACCTCGACGGTGTGTTCGGGAAGCGCACGCAGACGGCGCTCAAGGCGTTTCAGTCCGACCAGGGAGCGCTCGAGGTCGACGGCGTCGTCGGCCCCGAGACGGCCGGCGCGCTGGCGCAGGCGCTCGTGATCAAGCAGCACGAGACGCCGGACGACCACACGCCGCCCGACGCGCCGCCGCCGACACCGTGCGATCCGGAGATCTGGAAGGCGTGCCGCGCGCTGGTCGATCAGATCACGGACGCGCGGGTTTGCTACGGTCCGGGACGCGGCCTGTTCCGCGACGGTCACTGGGTGATCACGCACGGCCCAGGCGCGCTGGGCAGCAAGAGCTGGACGAGCCTCGCGGGGCATACCTACCCGAGCTTTCACTGCTCGAGCTGGACCAACTTCTTCCTCGGCTGGCTGCTCCGTTACAACGAGCGCTACACCCACGCGGGCAACATCCCCAGCCTGTTCGATCTCTGCGAGCAATCCGACGACGTACACGAGAATCCGGGCGCGGGGCCGTATCGCGGCTACGGTCCGCACTGCCGCGCCATCCTGTCCGACGGCTCCACGTACCAGCGCAAGCAGTACCCGAAGACGCTCGACCGCCGCGTCGTCGACATGCAGGAGCTCCACGACCGCCGCGCGCAGCTGCCGACCTTCGTGGTCTGCGGCCAGTCCACGTGGCGCAACGGCTCCTGGAACATGTGGCATCACACGCTGGTGTTCGCGATCGACCACAGCGCGCCCGACCACCCCATGCACCGGATCGCCGCCGATGGCTACCACGCGTCCGACGGCCGCTGGTCCGCCGAGCCGATGCGCTGGATCGCCATCGACCCCGCTGCGGTCAAGCTCTACGAGGCCAACATCATCTTCCGGGCCTACGGCGTCCTGTCCACGCCCGACGGCAAGTACGGCGGCGACCAGGCCATCGCGCCGGTCACGATCGAGACCTGAGGTCGCCCCCGGTGGGGAGCGGCCGGCGGTCGAACCATCGCGCGTCGCGGTCGCCACCGGGTCTGCGCGGATCGGGCCACGGCGTACCCGCCGGGGCGAACCGCGCAGTGAAGTGGCGCAGGAACGCGGGCTCCTCGGTGATTCGCATGCCCTGGGGTAGCTCGGCTCCCGTCGATCGCCTTCGAGATCAGGGCCAGGGCCTCTTCGAGGTTCTGCTTTGCATAGAGGATCAACGCGAGCTCGAAGACCGCGTCGTTGTCCGAGCCGTCGCGCGCGACGGCCGCGCGCAACAGGCGCTCGGCCCCGTCCATCTCTGCCGGTGTCGCGTCCGCGATGGGGACTCTGACAAGCTGTGCCGCGTCGTCATTCATCATCGCCCTCCGGACTGTCGAGTTGACATTCGGCGCGCTACCGCAGCCCGGCGTCGGGGGGCAGGGAGGTCGGTTGCAGCGGCTCGCTGTAGTTCATCGTGTCGCGGTCGGCGGGGACCTGGATGACGATGTCGCGCTCGACGTGCAGCTCGGGGTTCCACACGTGGAGCCGGTGCGGGCCCGGCGTCAGCTCGATCGTCCCCGGCGTCTCGTGGCGCTCGCCGCCGTCGTCGGCGGTGTAGTACGCCCATGGCGTCAGGTTGATCCGGACCTTGCACGTCGGCGGACGCGGCCGGTCTGCGGCGATCGCGGCCTCGGCGCCGCTGCCGCCGGTGGTGCTGCCGGCGTCGGCGCTGCCCGGCGCGGCGGGGCCGGTGCGAGCCGGCAAGGCGCCCGGGGCCGGCTGTCCGGATGCCGGACGGGATGCGCCGGCGCGGTCGGCGGTCGCAGACCCGGATCGGGGTCCGGTTTGCCCGGCGGTCGGCTCCGCGCTCGGGTGCCCGGGTCGCGGTCCGGTCGCCGGCTGCCCGGGCGCTCGGGGCTCGCCGGGGGCCGGTCCGGTGGCGACGGGGGAGGTCGCGACGGCGTGCGCGCCGCCGGCGGGTCCCGCGGGGACCGGTCCAGCCGGCGCGGGTCCCGAGGCGGGCGGGGTCGTGACGGGTCCGGCCACGGCGGGTGCGGAGCCGGGCGCCGCGCCGATCTGCGCGGTGGCCGCCGAGCCCACCGGCGCGGGCGGTCCGGCGGCCGGACGGTCGCGCAGGCTGGTCATGACCCAGAACACGGTGACACCGGCGGCGAGCGCGACCGCCACCAGGCTCAGCGCCCGCGACGCCACGCGTGCGCCGCGGCGCCGCCGGTCTCGCGGCGCCGGGATGGTGTGAAACGTTCCCGAGGCCACCGTGGTGGTGCTCGACGAGATCCGCGAGACCGTGGACGAGGCGCGCGACGATCGCAGCGCGGCGTCGGGGCGGAGGCCGCCCGGAGGGGTCGCGGGCGCGGCGACCGACACCGCCTCCGGCGCCACGATGACCGTGGTCTTGGCGCTCGGCGCCGGCGCCGCCGGGGGCGCGGCGGGCGCGGCGGCGGCCGGGGGGGCGGGAGGCGCCGGGACGTCCTCGGCCGCGGTCGCCGCGAGCGAGCGCATCGTGCCGGTGCCGAGCAGGTCGATCGCGCCGTCGTCGAGGAAGCTGACCAGGTGCTCGGCGTGGACCGCGGCGTCGGACTCCACGTCGTCGCGCGCGCCGTCCCATACCCCGGACAGCCAGGCCGCGAGCTGGCGCGCCGGCGACTCGCCCTTGTTCGCGGCGCGCTCGGCGACCATGAACGCGTCGAGCTCCTCGAGCATCGACCGCGCGTCGGGGTAGCGGTCGGCGGGGGTTGCGGCGGTGGCGCGCTCGATGATCGCGATCAGCTCCGGCGGAGGCTCCGGGGGACGCGGCGGTCCCGGCTCGCCGTGGTCGCCCGAGCCCAGCGCGAGCTCGGCGTCCGGCTCGGGCGAGCGGTGCGGCCACGGCACCAGGGCGCCGCGGCGGGCGGCGTCGAGCATCGCATCGCGGTCGGCGCCGGGGCGCGGCCGGACGCCGGTGATCGCCTCGCGCAGCACCAGGCCGATCGCGTAGATGTCGGCGCGCGGATCGATCGGCTCGCTGCGCGCCTGCTCGGGCGCCATGTACTGCGGCGTGCCGAGCAGCCGCGACGTCGCATCGCCGGCGAGCGCCGCGATCCCGAAGTCGGTCAGCTTGACCTCGCCGGACCACGACAGCAGCACGTTGCGCGGCGTGACGTCGCGATGGACGATGCCGAGCGCGACCCCGTCGGGGCCCTTGCGCTGGTGCGCGTAGTCGAGCGCCTGGCAGCACTCGGCGGCGACGAACGCGGCGAGCAGCGGCGGCAGGCGGTGGTCGGGCGCGCGCGCCAGGCTCGATCCGAGGTCCTTGCCCTCGACGCGCTCCATGGCGAGGAACACCTGGTCGTCGATCCGGCCGAAGTCGAACACCGGCACGATGTTCTGGTGGACCAGGCTCATCGACAGCCGGGCCTCGCGGACGAACAGATCGAGGAACCGCGGGTCACCGGAGCGCTCGGGGCGCATGCGCTTGACCACCAGCCACTTCTCGATCCCCGCGGCGCGGCGGCGCGCGAGGTACACCTCCGCCATGCCGCCCCGGGCCAGCGGTCGCAAGAGCTCGTAGCGACCCAACGCACGGGCCATCCCCTACACTATAGCGTGAGGTTGACCCTCGCTCCGGACCATCCGAAACTCCTGGCAATGTCACCCCGGACGCCGTTCGCCGCCGTGTGCGTCGCCCTGACCGCGGCCCTGCCGGCGGCCGGGTGGGCGGCCCCGGCGGCGGACCTGGTCGTGGTGTGGGCCCCCGGGGCCAGGCGGGCGCCGATCGAGGACGTCGCCCGGCGGGCCGGCGCGGCCGTGATCGATCGCTCGCCGGCGGCCAGCGCGGTCCCGGCCACCGCCAGCATCCTCAAGCGCGGGATCGACGCCTACGACGCGCTGCGATTCGACGAGGCATGGGGGACCCTGGACGAGGCCCGCGCGCTCGCCGATCGCACGGGCGCGGCGGGGCTCAGCCAGGCCCAGCTCGCCGACCTGTTCCTCTACCGCGGCCTGGTCAGGATCCAGCAGGGCGAGCTGAGCGCGTACTGGGACGAGCTGGTCACCGCGGTGACGATCGATCCGGTGCGCGTGCTCGATCCCGCGCGGTTCCCGCCCCGGGTCGCGAGCGAGCTGGCGCGCGTCCACGAGGCGCTGCGCGACCGCAAGCGGGCGACGCTCGCGGTCGACGCCCCGGCGGGCTGCAGCGTGCTGATCGACGGCGCGGCGGCGAGCGCGGTCGGCACGGCGCAGCCGCTGGTCGGCTCGCACTGGGTCCACGTGGCGTGCGCCGATCACGCGCCGTGGGGCACCCGGGTCGAGCTCACCGGCGACCAGCTGGTGGTCGCGCGCAACCCCGCGCTGGCGCCGCCGACCGACGACGAGGTGCTGATCCAGGCGCGCACGGTCGGCGCCCGGGCGTTCGTCGCGGTCGAGATCCGCAGCGGGGTCGGCACCGCGCGGCTGGTCGGCATCGACGGCCGCGAGCGCGATCGCCGCAGCGTCGCGGTTGCCGGCGACCTGACCGCGCTGGCCGCCGCGGTGAGCGACCTGCTCGCGCCGGCGCCGACCGCCCACTGGTACGAATCGCGCTGGGCCTGGGCGGCCGGCGCCGCGGCGCTCGCCGCAGCGGTCCTGATCCCGGTGACCGCCGCCGCGACGCACAACACCACCCCGTCGACGTGGACGGTGAAACCGGACTACAAGTGGCCGTAGCCGAACCCCGGCTCGCACGCGGGGCCCGGCTCGCGGCCGGCGGCGTCGCGCTCGCGCTCGCGGCGTGCAGCGACACCGCGGTATCGCTCGCGCCGGTGATCGACCTGCCGGCCAGCGGCGACGACGCGGTCGCCGCGCCGCTCGACTCCATCACGCTGTCCGTCGCGCATGCCGGCAACGAGGGCGAGCTGGTCTCGCACATGTTCCAGAACGGCGAGACCCTGGAGCTGCCGGGCGCGCCGTTCGGTGACGACCTCGTCGTGCACATGACCGGCCTGGTCGGTTCGAGCACGGTGGGATACGGCCGGACCTGCAAGTTCAAGGTCGCGCCGGGCGCAGCGCCGCCCGCCCCGCACCTGTTCTTCTCGCGGATCACCCGGTTCGCGACGATCGACACCCTGCCGATGGACCGGGTCGGGGGCCTCGGGATCGCCTACCGGGACAGCGCGCTGCTGCTCGGCGGGCTCGGCAGCGACGGCATGCCGGTGCCCCAGGTCGAGCTCTTCGATCCGGCGACCGGCCAGGTCACCATGGTCGGTTCGGTGCTCGCGCGCACGCACCCGGTCGAGGCCTTGATCGGCATGTCCCCGCCCCGCGTGATCGTGCTCGGCGGTGCGGTCCTCGCCGGTGCCTCGGGGATGGACGGCGCCCGGTTCGTCGAGGTGGTCGATGCGCAGGGGGTCGAGCACCAGGACAACGGCGACATGGCGCGCGTCGACCTCACCGCGACGTCGCTGACCGATGGCCGCGTGGTCGTGATCGGCGGCAGCTCGCCGTCCGGCGGCGCGCCGCTCGGCGACATCGACATCGCGCAGCTGATGGATTCGTCGATCGACGTCCGCAAGATCGGCGCGACGCTCGCGATCCCGCGCAGCCGCCACACCGCGACCCGGCTCGGCGACGACGTCGGCGCGGCCGTGCTGATCGCCGGTGGGCTCGACGCCATGGCCAAGCCGATCGCGATCGCCGAGCTGTTCAAGCCGCTCAGCGAGGAGCTGTCCAACCCGACGCTCGACCCGATGCTGTTCCTGCCCCAGATGAAGGTGCCGCGCAGCGCGCACACCGCGATGCTGATGCCCGACGGCAGCGTGCTGTTCATCGGCGGGATCGATGTGCTCGGCCAGCCGGTCGCCACGCTGGAGCTGTTCTCGGTCGATGCCGGGTTCGCGACCGCCGGCACGCTGCCCGACCGCGCCGGCCTGGTCGACTTCACGGCGACCACGCTGCCCGACGGCCGGATCCTGCTCACCGGCGGCCGGCGCGCCGACGGCGGCCCGGCGGTCAACACCGCGTACATCGTCCGGCTCAACCCGATCATCGGCACGGTCGACGTCGTCGCGACCGATCCCCTCGCGGTCGCGCGCGCCGGCCACCAGGCGGTCGTGCTGTGCGACGGCACCGTGCTGATCAGCGGCGGCACCACCGTGCCGCTTCCCGCGGAGCGCTACAACCCGCCGCCGGATGGCCGCCGCTGAACATCGTGCGCTGACCAGCGGATCGCCGGGGCCCATATTTATGGTAATATGGGCCTCATGACCAAGACGACGCTCGAGCTCCCGGCCGACCTGATTCGCCGCGTCAAGGCGCGCGCCGCGGAGCAGGGTCGCTCGATGAAGAGCCTGATCACCGAGGCCCTGGAGAACACGCTCCGGCAAGCCAAGCCGCCGACGGCGGGCTGGCGCGCCGTGTTCGGTCGCGCGAAGCCGGGTTCCACGCGAGACGTGGATCGCTACGTGAAGGAGCTGCGGCGCGTGGATCCCAGGGACTGGGAATGATCCTCGATACCAACGCCGTGTCGGGCTTGCTGGAGGGCCACCCGGCGCTCGAGGCGCTGCTTGCGCGCGAGGTTCGCCACGAGCTGCCGGTGATCGTGATCGGCGAGTATCGATACGGGCTCGCCCGCTCCCGGCTCCGCCGCCGCCTGCTGCCGCTGTTCGAGCAGCTGATCCGCGAGTCAACGGTGCTGCCGGTCACCACCGCGACAGCGGCGGCATACGCCACCGTGCGCGAGGTGCTCCGCGCACAGGGCACGCCGATCCCCGAGAACGACGTCTGGATCAGCGCGCTCGCGATCGAGCACGGCCTCGGCATCGTGTCTCGCGACACCGACTTCGATCAGGTCCCCGGCGTGCGGCGGCGGACCTGGTGAACCGCGGCGAGGCGGGTCCGCGGTCGCAGCGAACGGCTATCCGTTGTCGGTGCGCTGGGGCGGGGGCTTGAGGCCGTACTTCTCCATCTTGTAGACGCTCCGGCGAGGTCATGTGCGCAACATCGCGCGCGTTTTGCAACGCGTGCCACACCGGCCACGCGATTTCTCCGTCGACGAGCATCGCGTTGGTGGAGACAAATAGGAGACGAGACAGCCCGCGCAGGCGAGCGCGATCATGGTGTCCAAGGACCGCGCCCGGTGGTCTTCGGTGCCCAGTTGGTGGTGACGAGGGTGACCGACGACGAGGCGGCTACGCCGATATCTGAAGTAGGTCAGGCGGCCGCTGCCGCGCGAAGATCAGAAACGGTTTCCCCTGGCGGTCTTCTTGGCGGATGCACCACACCTCGCCGAAGAACTCATAGTAGTCGCGTCGAGCGCTGGCCCGGTGATAGAACATCCACGTCCTACGGTCGTGCGTCGACGCAAACCGGAGCTCTCGGTTCAGATCCGGGAACCTGGGGTTCACCCCCATCGCGATTTCGTTGTTCGGCGACAACTGGTCGGTCCAGTAGCCGTTCTTCTCGTTGAGAACCAGGCCAAAGTGACCACTCCGCAGCCTCAGCACGACGTTCCGGATGATCGCGGTGATCCCTCGGTACGCAAAGATCTCGTCCCTCCGGTACTCTTTCCCGACGGTGAATCGATCGTCCATGGACCCTCCTAGACCCGCGCATCAGCGCGCAGGTTTACCAATGTCGCACCTCAAACTACTGGTAGTCAAGGGTAGGTATGACGTACGAGAACCATTTGGAATGACAGGCCAATCGGGATGGCCAGAGCGGAACGTTCAGGTCGGGCACCTTGTCGTCAGGGAAGATGCGCTCTCGGCGTGACAGCCGGCCTCGACCGCCTCGAACCGTCGCGCCCAAGATCGAGTCACGGGCCGCAAGGCGCAGGCGAGCCATTTCCGAGATCCACGAAGCATCCAACACGGCGGCCCTGAGCGCGGGCCTGGCGGTGGAGCGGCTCGCCGAGGGCGGCAGCAACCTCGAGCCGCTCGGCGGCGCTGGCGCGGCCGTGGAGCTCGCGGGCGCCATGCTCGCGGTCCTGGCGCTCGACCCGCGGCGCTCGTGCTAGAGCTCGCGCGTGCATTGCTAGCGCAAGCTCAAGCGAATCGCATCGCTACCCCTCGACGGCGGCCCGCATCGCTGCCATCCGCGACCAGGTGACCTCGACGACGCCCGACGATCAACTCGAAGCGGTAACGGCGTACCTCGACGACGTGATCACGCTCTGTGAGGATCTGACCGATGCCGCGTCAGAGATCATGGCGCGAGTGCTTCCGCAAGGCTGACTAGCTGTCGCGTGATGAGGAATACCTACTCGCGGTCCCGGCGGCAGGCTCTCGACGACGATGAGCGCGCGCTGAGCACGACCCGTGGCGCTCGCGGCGGGCCGTGCTGGTGGTCCGGTGGTCCGGCGGCGGTAGCGGCGACCGCGGCGGCGCTCGTGCTCGACGTCGCCCAGGCGCTGCTCGGCGAGCGCTGCGGGGCGGTAGCGGTGTAGCCGCGACCACGTGGCGTGCCCTTGGCGCCCCTGCGTCAGCAGTAGCCGGACCGCGCAACTCCATCGTGGATCGCGAGTCGGGCTGTAACATCGGGGACCCGTTGTTACAGTAATTCGGCATAAGCACCTGCGCCCACATGGGCCAAACAATCCGCCGCTACCCACACATGAGCCTCGACCGCGTGGGACTCAGGCTGCGCGGCGCACGGTCAATGCGGCGAGAAGTAGCTGGCGAAACTCTTCTGACCAGTGTGCGTGGAGCTTCGGATCCACGCCGAATCGAAACGTGCACCGCCCGATGGTGCCTATCCATGGCAACGAGTGGCCGCGCGATCGGCCGATGAACGGCACAACAGCATGTTGGATCTCCTGGGTTGACGTCTCATCCGGGGCGATCACGTCCAGGTAGCTCCGGACGCTGTTCCCGCCCGGCGGGACCGAGATGGAGTGGTTCACGACCTCGCCTGCGGTCAAGTCCTGCGGCGGATCACTCCACTCGTAGGGTCCGTGGAGACGACAGAAGGCATTGATCCCTTCCTCACCCGTCGGAGCTCGGACGTGTTGCGCCGTCAAGATCACTGCTGGACCTCGACGCGCAGCCTCGGATCGTCGCTGCACGGCTCGGCCGTGGTGGTGGCGAGAACGGTGTTGAGCTCCCTGACGAGTTGCTCTTGTTCGGCTTTCAATGGCGGGCCGAGCTGGCGCAGGCGCTTTGCCAGAGCGATGCTCCAAGTCGCGAGCGCGTCAGGGCTGGAAGCGATCTGCAGCAGCAACGCCTCCGCTGGTTCATACTGCCCATCGATCAACGCGACCAGCAGAAGCGCAAGCTCGAACTCTTCAGGGATCCGGGTATCAGCGCCACTCACGGCATTCCAGAGTGCGCGTGCTCGATCGAGCGCATGGCTCGCGGTCGCCGCTGTCTCTCGAATCGCTGCGATCAGGCCGGCACGCTCCGCGACCTCGCGTGCGACTCGCAGGTATCGCTTGATGGTGCTGCTTGCCAGGAGTTGAAACGCCGCGTCGGCGACGATGGACTCCAGGATCAACGGCATACAACCCTCCAGTACTGAACCGTTCTGGAGTATGGAGTCTGGTCGACGCGGTGACGGAACTCGCCGAGTCCGCCCCACGCGCTCCATACATGAACTACCGGGGTCGATCCGAGCGCCTCGACGGTGCTCACGAATCCGGTGTGCTCGATGTCTCCGCGTGAGTCCACGTATGCAGCGACATCACCCGGCCGGGGTAGCCCTACCACGCGTTCGTATCCATCGGCCCGAAGGAGCTCCACGATGTCGACGTCGTCGCCCGCGGCCGGGATATTTGCGCGCCGGGACGCGAACACCAGACCGTGACAGTTGTAGCGGCCCGTAGGCGGCTGCAACCGATCGGCGGCAACGACGGAAAGCCGGACATGGTCGGACTTCATCGCGAGGGCGATCGACTCGGCGGCGGGGTCCGGGTCGATGGAGTTTGAGATGGGGCGCCGGTCTCGCGTTGCGAGCGGGATGTCACATCGAGGCTGCTGCGGAGCCGTCACCCATCCATGATACCCGATGTTCTACCGATGGGGAGATCTGCCTCGGGGATGTGATGCAGACGGGCCTGGGCCGTCGTCAGCCTTCGGTGCGCTGCGGCGGGGGCTTGAGGCCGTACTTCTCCATCTTGTAGATCAGCGCGCGGCGCGACAGGCCGAGCCGGCGGGCGGCGCGGGTCTGGTTGCCGGACTCGGCG
>JBGQCL010000063.1:0-34924 GCA_041495365.1 Kofleriaceae bacterium
CCGCGCGGACTTCGCGCCGGTCAACTCGCTGCCGCACGTCCCGCCCCGCGCGGACTTCGCGCCGGTCAACTCGCTGCCGCACGTCCCGCCCCGCGCGGACTTCGCGCCGGTCAACTCGCTGCCGCACGTCCCGCCGCGCGCGGGCGTCGGGTTCGCGCCGGTCGAGTCCCTGCCCCACGTCCCACCTCGCGCGTAGCGGAGGGTGTCATCGAGCCAATTGCCAACATCACTGGCCTGCACTGGCAGCCAGGCTTCCGTTGCCCGAACGGCGGAGATGCGTTCGCGGTCAGACTGCCTTCGA
Source organism: Kofleriaceae bacterium (assembly GCA_041495365.1). Lineage (GTDB taxonomy): Bacteria > Myxococcota_A > Polyangia > Haliangiales > Haliangiaceae > JABFXX01. The sequence goes on from JBGQCL010000063.1 coordinate 302, forward strand.
TGAAGCCGGTGACCATCGGGTTTCACGGACGCGAGGAGCCAGTCGAAGACGGACGGTTGCGCCTCCACGTGGGCACCGCACACCGCCTGATCTTTCTGGGCGATCCGGGGCGCGTCATCCGCGGGCATTTCATCGATTGCCGCAGGGACTCGGCAACGCGATGCCGCCGGGCCACGCTCGCGTTTCACCCCGATAGCGCCCGGATCCTGTGTATTCCCGCCGGGGTCGCACACGCGTTCCACGATCTCGAGGGCCTGTTCATCGTCGACGAGCCCGCGCTGTTCCTGCCGGACGTCTCGTCGCTGGTGCGCGATGGCCTGGAGGCGTGCGCCGACGATGACCTGCGGAGTGTCGCCGTCACGTGTCCGGACGACCGGATCTCGGTGGTCGCGGAGCACGGCCACCCTGCCTCGGAGAAGCTGTACGAGTTCCTCGGCCACCAGCTGCGAGGCGGGTCGTTCGCAGCGCGGGGCTTTCCGCTGGGCGAGCTGGTCGGGCGCGACGACGTCGCGGATGCGCATCGCTCGGGCGCCGCTCGAACTCCGGACTGGGAACCGCTCGCGGCCATCCACGGCGCGGGATGGCAGCGCAACCTCGTGCTGACCTCACCCGCATCCGCGGACTCCGGTGTGATCGTGATGAGCGAGCCCGGTGTGCGCCAGGTGGTCGACCACGGGATCCACTCCTACGAGCACGGGGCCTACGGCATCCATGTCTCGCTCGAAGATCGGCTCACGTTCCTCGGCGATGGCGATCGCGTGGCCCGGGGAAGCCTGGTGGACTGTCGCGCAGGATCTCCCACGCTGCACGCCCGGATCGACTTCGAGTTCCGTCCGAGCCCGTTTCGCCAGCTGATCATTCCGCCCGGTGTCGCGCACGCATTGCAAGGTCTCAATGGCATCTTCACGATCAATCGAGCGAAGCCCTATCTCGATCGCCACGGCCGCTATCCCGCGGACCAGCGCACCGTGGAGTGGCCGCTCGACCGCATCGATTATCCGGTCGTCCCCCCGCACGATGGCGAGCCCCCTCGCGCGCTGATCCGGCACCTGGTCGACGGCGAGCGAGCTCTCCTGCGCCGCGATCCTGGCTCCCTGCCCCCCGCGCCGATCACGCCGCGCGGCGCGTGATCGTCATTGCAAGTCGAACGAGCTCCACACCACCAGGCCGCGATCGTCCGCGATCAGTTGCATCGTCCCGAGGCCCATCGCCTGCACCATCCGCCAGGCGTCGGGGTCCTGGTCCGCGCCCGGCGTGAAGTCGCGGAGTCGAGCGTAGTCGGCCCGCAGCACGGCGAGCGGCGCCGGCCTGCGGCGATCCGTCCTGCCGTCAGAGAAGCTGATCGAAGTCGGAAAGTGCAGCGGGCGCGGTCGGCGCCCCCGAGCTCTGCCGGGTCGGGACATCGAACGTCATCGCGACCGCCGGCCCCGAGCGCGCGTGGTGGTGGCGCTCGTCGTGGCGGCGCGCGGCCTCCAGCAGGAGCATCTGCCAGGACGACGCGCTCAGCTCCGCGTCCGACGTCCCCAGGTCCGTCGCCTCGCGGACCTTGTAGCGGCCGCGCCGCAGACCGACCAGCTTGTAGAAGGCTGCCTCGCCCCGGGCGCCCAGACCGATGCATCGCTCGATCCGGCCGGCGCGAATCGCGATCACGCCAATCAAGATCGGTCCGTCGAACAGATGAATATTCCTGCTGAAACGCCCCAGGCATATCATCTGAAGCAGCTCGGGGATCGATAGTAGGCTCAGATCTCCTTCCATGGCTTCCCTTGTGTGATTTCAGCGCAGACCCACCGCCCTCCTGCTCGCCGAGGCTACGTTCCCCCCGAGCGCTGTCTTCATGACCACGGTCGCAAAATATCAGTGACACTGCAACCACAAAGGACGCGCTCACGCTGATTATTACATCTACACTGGAATCTGGGGCTTGCTGAGGCTGGTACAGTGCGTTTCACTCCCGCGACAGTTCCGGGTGCCTGGTTACAAGGGCGACGCTCTTCGTCCTGTGGCAGCTGACGGCCGCCGGGCCCATGTACGAGGCTGGCAGGAAGCTGTTCGTCGACGTCACCCGGCGCCTGGCTTCGCCCGCGAGCCGCGCAGGCCTCCTGGAGGCCATGGGGAATCGTAGGGAGGCGCACGCACGGCAACGGCATACGCTGTGCCCCGATCAGGCAGGGGTTGAAGGTGCACGCGAGCGGTCGATAGAAGTGGAGTGATGGTAACGGATCTGGCCCGCTGGCTGGTCGGCGGTGGCGAGATGGCCAGGATCATTCAGGCCAAGGACTGGTCGACGACCCCGCTCGGCCCGATCGGGCGCTGGCCGCAGAGCCTCCGGACGACGGTGAGCCTCGTGCAGGCATCGCTGTCGCCGATCTCGCTCGCGTGGGGACCAGGGCACACGCAGATCTACAACGACGGATACTGGCCGATCTGCGGCGCGAAGCATCCGCGCGCGATGGGCCAGGACTTCCGCGAGTGCTGGGCGTCGGCGTTTCCGGTGATCGGGGAGGCGTACGCGACGGCATGGTCCGGACGCAGCGCGTACCTGGAGAAGCGGCGGATGTTCCTCGACCGCCATGGCTTTCTCGAGGAGACCTGGTTCACGTTCTCGTTCAGCCCGATCACCGATGAGTCCGGTCGGGTTGGCGGCCTGTTCCACCCGGTCACCGAGCTGACCGGACAGATGCTTTCGGAGCGGCGCATTCAGACGGTGCGCGACCTCGCGATTCGCGCTGCGACCGCACGCACGCGCGAGGAGGCGCTCTGGCTGGCGGCCGACGTGCTCGTCGACGCCAACCTGGATGTGCCGTTCGCCGTGCTCTACCTCGTCGACGATGGCGCGACGCGTGCGCGCCGGATCGCGGTCGCGGGGATCTCCCCGACCGCCGCCGGCCCCGAGCTGGTGGACCTCGATTGCACGGGTGTACCGTGGTCGCTAGGGGATGTGGTTCGCAGCGGCGAGGCCGTCGAGCTGGACGACGTGACCGCGCGGATCGCCGAGCCTGTGGGTCCGTACCCCGAGCTGTCGACGCGCGCGATGGTGCTGCCGATCCGGCGGGCCGGCCATGCCTCGCCCGCGGCGCTGCTGGTCGCCGGGGTCAGCCCACGTCTCGCGTTGACCGACGCCTACCGCATGTTCTACGATCTGCTGGCCGGTGCCGTCGGATCGGCGCTCGCCAACGCGTATGAGCTCGAGGCCGAGCGCCGCAAGGCGGACGAGCTCGCCGAGCTGGATCGCGCCAAGATCGCGTTCTTCTCGAACGTGAGCCACGAGTTTCGCACGCCGCTGACCCTGATCCTGGGACCGCTGGAGGATGAGCTCGCCGAGAGCGCGGGTCTCCCGGTCGCGCGACGCGAGCGCCTGGCCACCATGCACCGCAACAGCCTTCGCCTGTTGCGGCTGGTCAACACGCTCCTCGACTTCGCCCGGATCGAGGCCGGCCGGCTCCGTGCGGCGTTCGAGCCCGTGGACCTGGCGGTGGAGACCTCTCAGCTCGCGGGTGTGTTCCGATCGGCGATCGAGAAGGCCGGCTTGACGCTGAGCGTCGAGTGTCCCCCGCTGCCCCAGCTGATCTACGTCGACCGCGAGATGTGGGAGAAGATCGTCCTCAACCTGCTGTCGAACGCGCTCAAGCACACGTCGAGCGGCGGGATCACGGTGGCCCAGCACCGGGAGGGCGATTGCGTCACGCTGCGGGTCATCGACTCGGGAGTCGGGATCGCGGCACACGAATTGCCGCGCGTGTTCGAGCGCTTCCACCGCGTGCAGGACGCGCGGGCGCGGTCTCACGAAGGGACTGGCATTGGCCTGTCGCTGGTCCGCGAGCTGGCGCGGGCGCACGGCGGCGAGGTGACGATCGCGAGCACCGTCAACGTCGGGACGATCGCCAGCGTCACGATCAAGACCGGCGCTGCCCATCTACCGGCGGACCAGGTAGGCTCGGCGAGCGATCGCGCAGCGAGCCGCGTGCGCGCTGCGTTCGTGGAGGAGGCGTTGCAGTGGACGCCCGATGCGCCGGTCGGTTCGTCGGTGCGGCCCGTCGATGCGCCCCGCATCGTGTGGGCCGACGACAACGCCGACATGCGCGCCTATGTGACGCGTCTCCTGTCGGACCAGTTCGACGTGATCCCGGTCGCCGACGGTGCGCAGGCGCTCCAGGCCGTGCGCGCGCAGCTGCCCGATCTGGTCCTGAGCGACGTCATGATGCCGCAGATCGACGGGCTCGGGCTGCTTGCGGCGCTGCGCGCTGATCCACGAACGCAGGCGTTGCCGGTGATCCTGCTGTCTGCGCGAGCGGGTGTCGAGCAATCCACCGAAGCCATGGACGCCGGGGCCGATGACTATCTGTTCAAGCCGTTCGCGGCCCGCGAGCTGATCGCCCGCATCCGCACTCACGTGGCGCTCGCCCGGATGCGCCGTGCGTGGGCAGCCCAGCTGGAGCGGGCCAACCGGGAGCTCGAGGCGTTCAGCTACTCGGTCTCGCATGATCTCCGCGCACCCGTGCGGGCGATCAGCGGCTTCACGCGGATCTTGCTCGACGATGACGCGCTCGATGCAACCGAGCGACGCGAGCTGCTGCAACATGTGCGCTGCAACGCCGAGCGCATGGGGGAGATCATCGATGATCTGCTGGTGCTCTCGAACGCGAGCACCGGGGAGCTGCGCCGCGAGACGGTCGATGTCAGCGCACTTGCACGGCGGATCCTGGGGACCCTGCGACTGCGCGATACCTCCCGCAAGATTGACATCCAAGTGCGCAATGGCATGACGGTGACCGCGGATCCTCGGCTGTTAGCGCTCGCGCTGGAGAACCTGCTCGGCAATGCATGGAAGTTCACGAGCAAGCGGCCACGCGCGGAGATCGCGATCGACTGCGACGACGGCGGCGTGTTCGCGGTGCGCGACAACGGCGCCGGGTTCGACATGGCCTGCAGCGCGACTCTGTTCGAGCCGTTCCAGCGGCTGCACAGCGGAGACGAGTTCGAGGGAACCGGCATCGGCCTGGCGATCGTCCGCCGCGTCATCGAGCGCCACGGTGGGCGCGCCTGGGCGCACGGTGAGGTGGATCGAGGAGCAACCATCCGGTTCACGCTGGAGCCCCCACGCGCCGAGCCAGTCGACCTTCGAGCTCCACGAGGGCCCACGCACGCGATCGCCGGGTCTCTCGGGAAGGCGGAGTGTCGCCCGGGGGACGCGCCGCTTTCTCGGTGGCGGGCGGCCGATGGCTCGGAGGGACCCGGACCGAGCGGCGAGCGAGAGCATGCGGCGTCGCCCGACATCCCGGGCACCACCAAGATCGGCGGCCGGTCCTGACGCTCACGCTGTGCCCAGGTCGGCCCGGACAGCCGCCCTGGCCTGGCGAGCGGGAGCGGGATCGCAGGCGGCTTGCACCGAGAGCATCAGGTTGAAGGCCACGAGATCGAGCGCGTCGCGATCGGCGGCAAGCTCGTCCGGGCTCGCGCGGCGGTGTGCCTGGACTCGCAATACGCGACGCTCTAGCTCGGCGAGCTTGCGCTGGACGATCTCTTGCTGGACCACGGCTAGCCTCCACCCGTGAGGCCCCGCTCGGCGACGCGACGGAGGAAGGCGCGCTGCATCGCTCGGTGGGCAGGCAGATCGGTTTCGAGGACCATGAGGGTGTGAGACAGGAAGCGGCCGTGGGCGCCCGGCTGGCCCTCGTAGATCTTGACGCCGTCGCGGAGCACCGCGAGCACGAGCGCGATCGGCGGGTCGCCGGACAGGTCAACGACATCGACCTGGATGCCGGTGGCGTCGGTCAGTTCGAGCGCGAGGCCGAGGGTGTCCACCGCGCCGCCGACCACGCCGATGTCGATGTCCGAGGTGGGGCCAGCGTCGCCGCGGGCACGAGACCCGAACAGCAGGGCCAGGTCGACCTCGGGGTGCCGGACGAAGACAGGCGCCAGGCGGGAGCGAAGCTGATCGGGATCCATGGCGGCCATCGCAGTAGACGCGTGGCCGGAATGCCCGGATGTGAAAAATCCCTGGAGTCGGTCGCGGACTCCAGGGATTTTATCTAGTTACGCGTCGTAGCGGGGGCAGGATTTGAACCTGCGACCTTCGGGTTATGAGCCCGACGAGCTACCAGGCTGCTCCACCCCGCATCAAGTTCGTCAGCGCGAGTGGTTCTAGCCCCCGGGGGGCCAGGCGTCAAGGCCTGGGGCTGCACTTCGCGGCAGGCCGCGGGCAGCTGAGCGCCAGCACCAGCGCGACGGTCGGCGGTAAGCTCGGATACTGCAGCAAATCGCGGCAGCGAGGAAAAGTACGTCGGGCGGCCAGAGATCAGACAATGGCCGGTGATGTGCACGCGTCCCGGCGCCACGTGCTGTGACCGCCGCCAGCGAGGCGCGACCTCGGCCGGGGCATCATTGTGTAGTTGGATGACAAGGCTGTACGACCGCCAGGCCCTGTATCGTTTCGCTCCATCATGACCCCCGTTGGGCATCATCCCCTTGTCGGTCAGCTGCTGCACAGCGTGGGCGCCAGCGAGAGCGAGGCGCCGTCGCTGGAGACCTGGCGCGACCTGCTGGCCCGGATGAGCCAGATGTATTACGAGACCGACCAGGATCGCGATGAGCTCGAGAGCTCGATCGAGAGCTCGTCGCGAGAGATGCAGCGGCTGTATCAGGAGCTCAAGCAGAAGGCGGAGGCGGAGCGCGCGGAGCAGGACGCGATCCTGCGCGCGACGCTGGAGTCGGCGAACGAGGGGATCCTCGTCGTCGACAACCAGCACGGCGTGATCGCGGTGAACCGGCGGTTCGTGGAGATGGGGCGGATCCCGGACGAGGTCGTGGCGGCGCGCGATCGGCGCATGATGATCGAGGCGGCGCTGACGAAGGTGAAGATGGCCGACGCCATCGTGATGCGGATCGACAAGCTGTACGAGACCGACGCGACGGTCCGCGACGAGGTCGAGCTGGTCGACGGCTCGCTGATGGACTGGTTCAGCACGCCGGTCCGGACGCCGGACGGCACGAAGGTGGGCCGGGTGGCGTTCGTTCGTGACGTGACCGCCGAGCGGCACGCCCAGCAGCAGCTGCAGCGGGCGCGCGACGCGGCGGAGGCCGCGAGCCAGGCCAAGAGCCAGTTCCTCGCGAACATGTCGCACGAGCTGCGGACGCCGCTGACCGCGGTGATCGGGCTGTCGGACCTGCTGCTGCTGGAGCGCGACCCGCTGGTGCCGCGGCAGCGCGAGTACCTGGAGGGGGTCGCGTCGAGCGGCCGGCACCTGCTCGCGCTGGTCAACGACGTGCTCGACCTCGCCAAGATCGAGGCGGGCAAGACCGAGCTGAAGCTGGAGTCGGTCCCGATCCACGACGCGATCGAGGAGGGGCTGACGACGATCTCGCCGCTGGCGACGACGCGCGGGGTGATCCTCGAGCCGACGACGATCGTCGCGGTGCCCAACGTGCGCGCCGACCGCGTGCGGTTGCGCCAGATCCTCTACAACCTGATCTCGAACGCGGTGAAGTTCACCGACCGCGGCGGCCGGGTCCAGGTCCGCGCCCGGCGCGACGACGACCGGGTGTCGATCGCGGTGATGGACACCGGGGTCGGGATCGCAACGCGAGATCTATCGCGGCTGTACCGCTCGTTCGAGCAGCTGACGCTGCCGTCGGGCGATCGTCCGGGGGGGACGGGGCTGGGGCTCGCACTGACCAAACGACTGGTGGAGATGCACGGTGGAACCATCGATGTCGAGAGCGAGCTCGGCGTCGGTACGACCTTCACCGTGAGGATACCGGTGGCCTGATGGCGCGCATTCTCGTTGTCGAAGACGATCTCTGGAGCCGAAGGCTCGTGTTCGAGCTGCTCTTGCTGCGCGGGCACGACGTGCTGTGCGCTGCGGGTGTCGGCGATGGCCGGGCCCAGCTCGACTCGGTGAAGTTCGACGCCGTGCTGCTCGACATCAACATCCCCGGCGGCGGCGGAGAGGTCTTGCTGCGCGAGATCCGTGAGTACAACTCGGTGATGCCGGTGATCGCGTTCACCGCGTCGGCGATGGCCGGTGACCGCGAGCGCTTCCTGGCGCAGGGCTTCACCGGGCACATCAGCAAGCCGATCGACGTGAAGTCCTTCGGCGAGACGGTGGAGGCCTACCTGTTACCACCGCCATGAAACACACCAGTTTTACAGTTGACACGGGGGACGAAGCCGCGGCACAAATCCGTCACCCATGGATCGTTGGCTGGAACACCGTTGAGGTGATCTCCATGCGGTCGCTCCGAGGCATGCCCGATCGCGCGGCGCCCGGACGCTGAAACAGAGTGTCCACTCCAGTGGACGGTCCTACACGTCGGCTGTCCATCGGACTGGACACCCGGGCTCCGGAACCCGCGCAACTTGGCCTGTAAGCATTGGCACGTGTCCCGCACCAAGAGAAGGCTGTCCGCGAGGCTGGGGATGGAGGTCGGTGGCGAGGGCGGTGCTGGTGGCGGCTTGGGAATCGCGGAGTTGCGGGGGGCAGAGACGCGGGGGGGGCGGGGGCGAGGCAGGCGGTTGGGTTGGAGGTTGGAGGTTGGAGGTCGGTCGGGGGCGGCGGCGAGGCGGTGGATGGAGCGCGGGTTGGTGGGCAGCGGGGATCCGGGGCTGGTGGCGCACGAGATTTTTCACGGGGTTCGCAGGGGGGATCTGGGGGACTTGCGTTGCAATGGGGTGGTCACGTCGCGTGAGCCGCGAGGGGGTCGGGAGACGGGGGACGGCTCACGCGACTTGGTTTTTTCGGAGTCGATTCGCGGTTCAGGCGATCGCAGTGCCGGCGTGGAGGAACATGCCGAGCAGCGCGATGGTGCGGCCGGTGACGCGCTGCAGCTCGGCGAGCTCCTCGTCGCCGTAGCCCATCGCGCGCGCGGCGTCGATGGTCGCGGCGACGCCGAGCGCGGTGGTGATCGCCTCGCGCAGGCACTGGCGGCGGCCGGCCGAGTCATGACCGTGGCTCACGGCCTGCGCGGTGAGCTGCAGGGTGTCGAGCGCGGCCTGACGGGCGCGGTGGCGCAGGGCCTCCGGCCAGTGCGGAGCGGTCCGGTGAACGTTGGTCAGTACGGCGCGCGCAGCGACATAGGCCGCGCAGCGCTCCAGGCTTGCGAACTCGCGCATGGACGCGCGCTCCAGCACGCCGTGCGCCTGCGTAACTAGCCGAGATCGCGTGGCGAGCTGTCCGAAACGTCCGCTGGGCGGACAGCGGGGTGGCAACGCCGGACGCCGGGACCCTGCGGTCGCGGCCGTCGGCGGCATGCGCAGGCCGCCCGGAAGTCGGGAGGGGCTTGACCGTCCACCCGGGATGCCGCAACTGTCTCGGCGTGAACGCCGCCGACAAAGTCATCCTGTCGTGCGCCCTGACCGGCGCCGTGACCACCAAGCAGCACTGCCCGGCGATCCCGTACACGCCGGCCGAGATCGCCGAGGAGGCGCGGCGGGCGTACGAGGCGGGCGCCGCGATCGTGCACATCCACGCCCGCAACGACGACGGCTCGCCGACGTGGGCGAAGGACACGTTCGCGCGGATCATGGCCGAGACCCGGCAGCGCTGCCCGGTGCTGATCAACTGGTCGACCGGCGGCGCCGGGCCGATGACGGAGCGGGTGAGCCACCTCGCACTGCGGCCGCACATCGCGGCGCTCAACATGGGCTCGATGAACTACGCCAAGTGGAGCGAGCACAAGAAGCAGTTCGCGTTCAACTTCGTGTTCGCGAACCCGTTCGACGACATCCTGGGGTTCGCCCGCGCGATGAAGGAGCATGGCGCCAAGCCCGAGATGGAGTGCTTCGACGTCGGCCACACCGCCTCGCACCGGGTGCTGGCCGACCTCGGCCTGCTGGAAGCGCCGTACCACTTCTCGTTCATCATGGGCGTGCTCGGCGGGATCCCGGCGACCGCGCGCCACCTCGCGTTCCAGGCCGAGCAGGCGCCGGCCGGGTCGCGCTGGAAGGTGATCGGGATCAGCCGCGAGCAGTGGCCGCTGGCGATGGCGGCGCTGTCGCTCGGTGGCGATGTCCGGGTCGGCCTGGAGGACAACTTCTACCTGCCGAGCGGCGAGATGGCGAAGTCCAACGGCGAGCTGGTCGCGGCCGCGGCCGAGCTGGTCCGGCTGTCGGGGCGCAGCGTGGCCACGGTCGATGAGGTCCGCCAGCTGCTGTGGCCGCACGGAGGCAGCAATTGAGCTTCGAGCGCGAGCTGGCCCGGGCGATCGAGCTGGCGCGGCAGGCCGGCGCCGAGGCCGCCCGGATGCAGCGCGGCGAGCTGCAGATCGAGATGAAGCCCGGGGACGAGCCGGTGACGGTGGCCGACCGGCGGGCATCGGAGCTGATCGTCGAAGGGCTCGCCGCGAGCTTCCCGGGCGATCCGATCATCTCCGAGGAGCTCGCCCCGGCGCCGGGCGCGCTGGGTGCGCCGCGCTTCTGGCTGGTCGATCCGATCGACGGCACCAAGGACTTCATCCGCGGCGAGGACGGCTACTCGGTGATGATCGGGCTGGTCTGCCGCGGCGTGCCGACGGTCGGCGTGGTGTACCAGCCGGCGGTCGATCGGCTGTTCCACGGCACGCCGGCCGGCGCGGTGATGGTCACCGGGGGCGAGACCCGGGGGCTGGCGGTGTCGAGCGTCGCGGCCGCGGCCGACGTCCGGCTGGTCGCGTCAAAGTCCAACCGCTCGCGCGAGCTCGATCGGGTCAAGAGCGAGCTGGGCATCGACAACGAGCTCAACGTGGGCTCGGTCGGCGTGAAGCTGTGCATGATCGCCGAGGGGCTGCGCGACCTCTATGTCAACCCGGCGACCCGGACCAAGGCCTGGGACACCTGCGCGCCGGAGGCCATCCTGGTTCCCGCGGGCGGCCGGCTCAGTGATCTATTTGGCAATCCGCTCGACTACACCCGCGAGCTTGCACACCGCCGCGGCCTGGTCGCGTCGAACGGCCATGTCCATGACGAGGTGATTGCGAAGCTCGCGCCGCTGTTCGCGAGCCTGGCGTGACCGGCGCACATCGCGCATGATAGGCTACGTCATGATGCGGAGTGGTTCGCGAAGCATCGCGGTGCTGCTGGCATCGGCCCTGCTCGCAGGCCCCGGGCGCCCTGCCCTGGCCCAGCCGACCAGCGTGAAGCAGAAGGCGGCGAGCGATCTGGTGAAGAAGGCGATCTCCAGGAGCGAGGCCGGCGACCACCAGGCGGCGATCAAGCTGTACAACGACGCCTACGACCTCGCGCCGAACTCGCTGCTGCTGTCCAACATCGGCGCGGAGTACCGGGATCTCGGCCAGTGGGAGGACGCGCTGGAGTATTTCTGCCGGTACCTCAAGGAGGATCCCGGCGGCATCAACGCGGCGTTCGCGAGGTCGCAGTCGAAGATCGTGCAGCGCCAGCTCGGCCGCAAGAAGGTCGACAGCAAGGACCCGTGCGCGCCGCCGCCGGCCGAGGACGCGAGTGATCGGCCCAGGCCGGCCGACGACACCGGCCCGCGGCGCCCGGTCAAGCCCAGGTCGCCCCCCGCCGGCCCCGAGGCGGGCGAGGAGGAGGGCGGCCCCGGCACGGTCCAGCCGGTTCCGGCCCCGCGCTCCAGGCCGCCGGCCGAGGAGCCGGCGAAGGTCGCCGCCAGCGGCAACCCCGTCCTCATGTACACCGGCCTGGCGGCGGGCATCGCCGGCATCGCCACGGGCGGGCTCGGCATCTATTACGGGATCCAGGGCAAGAGCATCAGCGATCAGATCAACAGCCACCCCAAGGACACGCCGTGGCAGGACGACATCCGGGCCAAGATGCAGGAGGGCGAGCACGACAACCGGCTCCAGGCCGGCTATCTGATCGCGAGCGGCGTGCTGGTGGCCACCGGCGTGGTGCTGTACGTGATCGGCCGCCCCGACGCGACCGAGCACGCCAGCGACAAGACCGTCCGCATCGCGCCGACGGCGAACGGCGCCGTCATGTTCGGCCGGTTCTGAGCCACGCGGCTACGGCAGCACGGTGTCGAGCGTCAGCTTGACGTGCTCGGCCGGGATCTTGACGCGGATCTGGCCGGTGACGTCGCCGGGCTGCCTGGACAGCGCGTCGCTGTCCTGGTCGTAGCGGGCCATCACGACGACCTCGCCGCTGAGATCGGTGCCGGCGGTCATCGCCTGGGCCTCGGTGAGCTCGAACGCCATGCCGTCGCCGGTCCAGGTCAGCTTGTCGACGGCGAGCGGCGGCCCGGAGGGCGCACCGTCGGGCCCCGCGCGCTTGACGGTCAGGAACACCGAGGTGCCGGGCGTGAGCTTGGCCCTGGCCATGGGATCGACGGTGATCGTGCCGGTGACGCGGTGGCTCGGATCGATCGGGCGGTCCGGATCGGGCGCCGGGATCCCGAGCTTGGTGACGTCGGTGCCACCGGCGTGCGGGTTGTCGGGCTCGCCGTCGCCGTCCATGTCGAGGCCGGCGTGCGGGTTGCTCGGGTCGCCCATGTCGACGCCGGCGTGCGGGTTGCTCTCCTTGCTGGTCATGCCAGGCGGCGGCGTGAAGTGCGGGATGGGCTCGTCGGGCTCCGGCGCGGCGGGCGCGCTTCCCTCCCGCGCGGTCTGCCACTCGGAGGCCGGCGGCAGGCCGTCCTGGCTCTTCTTGCTGCAGCCCGCGGCTGCCAGCGCGCCGACCGCCGCGGCCCAGATCACGCATCGCATGACACGTGATTCTAGCAGGGTCACACGCACCGCGCTGTCGTCGTGATCGTCGCCATCACCTGCGCGCCCGGGTGGGCCTCTCCCAGCCACGCGTGGTAGCGCGCCGCCGCCGCGCCGGCGTCGGGCACCCCCGCGATCTCGTAGCGGGTCGGCGGCGCCGCGCCGAGCGTGAGCGGCAGCCGCAGCAGGCGGGCGCGGCGGAACACCGCGAGCTCGATCCGGTCGCCGGGGCCGAGCGCGCCGGTGAGCGAGCGCACATCGGCGTCGCCGGTCACGCGGAAGCCGTCGAGCGCGATGATCTCGTCGCCCGGCGACAGCCCGGCCGCCTGCGCCGGCGAGTCGTCGTGCACGCCGGTGACCTTGCCGCCGGTCAGGGTCGCGCCGAGCCACACCGGGCGGCCGCCGTCGGCGAGCTGCGCCGGATCGCTGATCGCGCGCAGCTCGAGGCCGACGTGGCGCAGCTCCTCGACCAGCTCGGGGTCGGCCGTGCCGCGGATCTGGCGGTCGAACACGTCGGCGAGCGCCAGCCCGGTGGCCTCCTCGAACACCGGCTGCAGCTCCTCGGGGTGGGGCTGTCCGGACGCGCCGTGGCGCTGCCACAGCAGGCGCGCGACGTCATCGAGGCTGCGCGCGCCCTCGGTGCGGCGGCGGATCTGGAGGTCGAGCGCGAGCATGGTCAGCCCGCCCTTGAGGTAGTAGCTGACCGTGGTGTTGAGGTTGGACTCGTCGGGCTTGTACAGCTTGATCCAGGCGTCGAACGACGCGCCCTCGAGGCTGTGGCGGCGCCGGCCGGGGGTCGCCATCAGCCGCGCCCAGTCGTCGAGCACCTTGTCGAGGAAGCTCCGGGCGGTTATCCGGTTGCTGGTGCGCAGCGCGTAGCGGTCGTAGTGGCTGGTCATCCCCTCCATCAGCCACAGGCACGACGTGTAGGCCTCGCGCGCGTAGTCGGGCTGGAGCAGCGCGGGCGGCGCGATCCGCTTTCCGTTCCATACATGGAATATCTCGTGCGACAGCAGCTCGAGCAGCCCCTCGTAGTGCTTGCGCGACGCCGCAAAGTGCGGGTGGTAGAGGTTGACGCTCGACGCGCGGTGCTCCAGGCCGCCGTAGGCGTCGTGCGCCAGCATCACGAGGAACGTGTAGTGCGCGAACGGCGCGACGCCGAACCGCGCGATGTGATCGTCGACGATCGCGCCGAGGTCCGCGGCGAGGCGGCGCTCGTCGAACGTGCCGCCCGGGGCCCGCGCGCCCCAGATCGCGAGCTTGACCGGCACCGCCGCGCGGACCTCGAGCGTGCGGGTCGACCCGGCGTGGATCGGGTGGTCGTAGAGCTCGTCGATGTCGGCGGCGGTCAGCCGGTACGGCGGGCTCGGATCCCAGGCCATCGCCGTGGTCAGGACCCAGCCGTCGGGCAGCGCGAGCTCGACCTCGACCGGCGCGGCGCGCAGGTGGGTCGGGTACAGGAACGTCGCCGGGCCGTGCAGGAAGGCGTGGTCGGCGTCGATGTGGTTGGTGCGCACGCTGAGGTCGTGGCCGTACACCGCGTAGCGGACGTGCAGCTCGCGCGCCCCACCGGCGTCGACCGTCCAGCTCGACTTGTCGCGCTTGGTGGCGCGGCGGGGTGCGCCGTCGTCGCCGGTCACCGCGAGGTCGCGCACGAACCGCGCATAGTCGCGGATCAGGTAGCTGCCGGGCGACCAGGCCGGCAGCGCGAGCTGTGCCGTGTCGGTATCTACCGGGAACCGCAGCTCGATCTCCGCCAGGTGGCGGACCGCATCGAGCCGGATGGCGTAGCGGAGCTGCGACATGCAGCACGTGCTAGCACAGCTGCTATCCTCGCGGCGTGTCGCGGGCGAGCGACGCGAGACGGGGGGTGGGGACCCCGATGGCTCCGCCGGCGGGCGGGGGGGCCAGGCACCCCGTGAGGTCGTTCGGCGCCCTGCTCGTCGCGCTCACGGCGCTGGGGCCGTCCCCGGCCGCGGTGGCCGGTCCGAGCGGCCGGGTGGTCCGGGTCGAGCGCTCCGGTGGCTCGCGGATCCCGCCGCGGCTGTGCGAGATCCACGGCGACGCCGGCAACTGCGTCGGCGACGAGCCGCGCGCGGGGCAGACCGTGGCGGTGCTCGACGAGCGCCACGTGGTCGCGGAGGTCCAGATCCTGGAGGCGGCCAGCTTCTCGCCGAGCTGCCCGATGCTGTGGACGGTCAAGACCCGGCTGCTGCGCGGTGCGACCACCGACAACGACGGGATCGGCGTGATCGACCCGAGCCTCGACGTCGCCCGGGCGCACCTGATCAACCGCACCCAGCTGCCATCGAGCCCGAGCGGGATGCCCGAGGACGAGGTCTGGCGGGCGATCGACCGCGACGGCGACGGCGCCGCCGACATCCTGATCACCCGGTACGGCTGCGACTCGTCGGGCCGGCCGGCCAGCGCCGGCAGCACGTTCTGCATCGACCTGTGGGCGCGGACCGGCGCGCGGATGACGCGCACGACCCAGCTCAACTTCGCGCTGTGCAACCGCTGACGCGCGGCCGACGCCGGGGCCGCGGTGTGGTAGCCATGAGGCGGATCGCCATGTCCCGCTCCGAGAACCTCCTGCCCGCGGCGCCTGCCCGGCCGGGCCCGTGCCCGTGCCCGTGATCGACCCGCGCGCGCTGCTCGCCGCCGAGCGCGGCACGCTGTACAAGGAGGCCGAGACCCGGATCGCGCTGGTGTATCCCAGCCCGTACCGCGCCGCGATGTCGTCGCTGGGCTACCAGCAGATCTACCGCGTGCTGCACGCGATGCCCGGGGTCGCCGCGGACCGCGCCATGCTGCCGGAGCCGGGACCCGGCGCCGACGCGGTGCGCGGCGGGGCGTTCGTGACGCTGGAGACCGCGCGCCCGGTCGGGGGCTATCCGATGCTCGCGTACTCGGTGGCGTACGAGCTGGAGATCGCCGGGGTGATCGACACCCTGGAGCGGGCCGGCGTGCCGGTGCTCGCCGCCGACCGCGACGACCGCCACCCGCTGGTCATCGCGGGTGGGCCGCTGACCTTCTCCAACCCGGCGCCGCTCGCCCCGTTCTTCGACCTCGTCGTGCTCGGCGAGGGCGAGCAGCTGGTCCCCGAGCTGGTCGAGATCGCGCGCGAGGTCGGCTTCGTGCGCGACCGGGTGTGGGACGCGCTCGCCGGGCGGCCGGGCTACTTCTTGCCCCACGTCCACGGCGAGCGGGTGCCGCCGGTCGCCGCGGCCGACGATGCGCTGCTGCCTGCCCGCTCGGTGATCGCGACGCCGAACACCGAGCTCGCCGACATGTTCATGACCGAGGCGGCGCGCGGCTGCTCGCGCGGCTGCACCTACTGCGTGATGCGGCGGTCGACCAACGGCGGCATGCGGATCGTCGCGCGCCGCGACGTCATCGCCGGGATCCCGCGCGACGCGCGGCGGGTCGGCCTGGTCGGCGCGGCGGTCACCGATCACCCCGAGATCGCCGCGATCGTGCGCGACGTCGTCGACGCCGGGCGCGAGGTCGGGATCTCCAGCCTGCGCGCCGACAAGCTCGACGACGAGCTGGTCGGGCTGCTCGCCCGCGGCGGCTACCGCACGCTGACCGTCGCCGCCGACGGCGCGAGCGAGCGGATGCGGCGGATCGTCGAGCGCTCGACCCAGGCGCGCCACCTGCTGCGCTCGGCCGAGCTCGCGGCCGCCCACCGGCTGCACACGCTGAAGATCTACATGATGCTCGGGGTGCCGGGCGAGACCGACGCCGACGTCGACGAGCTGATCGCGCTGTCGCGCGAGCTCGCGGCGATCCACCCGAGGGTCGCCTACGGCGTCGCGCCGTTCGTCGCCAAGCGCAACACGCCGCTCGACGGCACGCCGTTCGCCGGGATCAACGTCGTCGAGGCCCGGCTGGCGCGGCTGCGCCGCGGGCTGGCGGCGGCGGGCCTCGGCGGCAAGGTCGCCGTGCGCCCGACCTCGGCGCGCTGGGCGTGGATCGAGTACATGCTGGCGCAGGGCGAGTCGAGCGCCGGGCTCGCGGTGATGGACGCGCATCGCGCCGGTGGCAGCTTCGCCGACTACCGCCGGGCGCTCGCCGCGCGCGGCGTCGAGCCGACCGGGCCGCGGGCGCGCGTCCCGTCGAGCCAGGAGCTCATCGCGCTGCGGCGGGCGCGGCTCGCCTCGCCGGCGGCCTGACGGGGCCGGATTCACGCTGCGTGAAACGGGATCGTGACTTTTGCTTCCTGGGCCGGCTCCGCCAGAGCCTGGAGACGAGCCAATGTGGTCGTACGGCCGGCCAGCTTGTCGTCGACCAGGAAGCCCAGAAGCATGAACTCGGGCCAATCGACTTCCCTCTGACCGGTCTCCCACCGAGAGACGGTTTCCGGGGCAACGTTGAAGGCTGCTGTGATCTCGGTGGCCTTCATTCCCAGAGCCTTCCGCATGAACTTGAAGGACTCGCCGCTCCTGAGCCCACGCTTCACGAGCTCCGCCGCCACGAGGAGCTCGAAATGGACTGCGGCAGGACCATTCACGGTCGAGTAGCCGCATACCGGGCATCGCCGGCCCGGCAGCTCAGCGGCAAACTCGACGCCGGCAACCGTGACGGCGTGCGGAACCGCGCCTTCGACGAGATCCGCCTTCCCGCAATGGATGCATTTCATGAAGTCTCCTCTGTAGCCTAGCAAGAATCACAGCTTGGCGATGCCTGACGGGCTGCAGCTTACCTTCCTCAGCGCAGCGTCGGCGACGGCATGCCGAAGCGCTCCAGGGTCTCGCGCAGGCCGGGGGTGTCGAGCGCGACCGGCGGCAGCCACGGCCGCTCGTCGTCGCGGGTCCACCAGGTCGGGCTGCCGCAGGGCTCGAGGTGGTAGCGGAACCGCTGGATCCGGACGAAGCGCGGCGCGGCGCCGCCGAACGGATCGCCGGCGAGCAGCTCGCGGATCCCGCGATCGCCATCGAGCAGCTTCCAGACCAGGTGGATCACCCACACCGAGTCGGTGGTCGGCCGGTCGGACATCGCCGCGAACCAGATCAGCCAGTCGAGCCGGCGGTGGTACGGGCCGAGCACGCACGGCCGCCGGTCGAGCGCGCCGGGCTTGCACGGCAGCTCGTACGCCGACCACCGCGCGGTCGCCGGATCCGGATCGCGCGTGCCCTCGATCACGAGCTCGTCGCGCGCCATGCCGACCGAGCCGAACGCGCCGTAGGTGTTGACCAGCGCGAGCCGGTCGTAGCTCCGGTTCATCGCCTGGTGATGCGACGCGAGGTTCTGGACGACCGGGATGCTCTTGCAGGCGACCAGCGCGGCGATGCTCGCGACGAAGATCCGGTGGCCGAGGCGCGGCGGGCGCGGCGCCGTGCTCGCCGCGCGCAGCCGGTCGCGCCACCGCCGGGGTACGCAGCGCACGACGAAGTCGTCGTCGAGCAACGCGAGCACCGGCACGACGGTCAACCAGTTGAGGAACGCGAGGTTGCCGCTGACGATCAGGACGACCTGGAACGCGAGCATGCCGAGCGCGGCGACCAGCCGCAGCCGCCGCGGACCGAACGCGAACCACGGCAGCCCGACCTCCACGACGTGGTTGAGCACCACGCCGGCGGCGTGCACCGCGTGCGGCAGGTGATGGAACAGCGGCGACAGCGGGTTGGGGATCGGCTGGGTCTCGAAGTGTGCGTCGAGGCAGGTCAGCGCGGTCCAGCACGGATCGCCGCGCAGCTTGATCAGCCCGGCCCCGAGCATGATGCGGAACGCGAGCCACCGCATCAGCACGATCGCGCTGCGCGGTGGCGCCGGGGCGCGCAGCGGGCGCGGATCCCACGGGTGCACCAGGCACGCCGCGATCACCGTGGTCTCCAGCAGCTGGATCTCCCAGCCGAAGCCCCACCACAGCTGGCCGATCCGCTCGTACGAGCCGTAGATCAGCCACAGCGCGGCCAGCGACGGCAGGTTGGCGTAGCCGAGCACCAGCGCCGCGGACAGGGCGACCCCGGCGATCGCCCAGCCGCGCAGCGTCGCGTCGGACGGATCGAGCAGGAACACGCTCGGCACGTCCCAGAACGATCGGCCCGCGTCGCGCAGCTGCTCGACGTACGCGCCGGCCGGCGTCAGCCCGTGCTCGCCGAGCAGCGGCAGGCCCTGCCACACGATGCCGAGGAATGCGAACAGGTAGACCACGCCGAGCAGCCGCAGGATCAGCCAGCGCGTCAGCACGTAGCCGCGCGCGGGACCGAGCCGGCGGCGCACCGTCTCTCGCATACGGACCAGCGCGCGGTGCAGCCGATCCGCCGCACGCAGGCCACCCATGTCCTCCGCATCGCCCGTTGCATCGCGCAGCGTACCGATCGCACGTCCTGCGTCGCGATCGCTGGCCTCGCCTGTCGCATCGTGCGGCTCGCCGCTCGCACGCGCTGCGCCGCGCTCCGGGGCATCGCCCGTTGCATCGTGCGGCTCGCCGCTCGCACGCGCTGCGCCGCGCTCCGGGGCATCGCCCGTTGCATCGTGCGGCTCGCCACGTTCCCGCCGCGCGGCGAGGCCCGCGGTGGCTGCGTCGCCCGCGCCGGCCAGCTCGGGCGCGCCGCTCACCGCCGTGCCGCGATCTGCAGTGGCCGCGCGTTCCTGAGCGCCGGCCGAGGCGCCCTGCCCCGTCGTGTCCCGGGGTTCGTCGAGCCGCGCCGCGGCCGGCCTGTCGGCGTTGCTCATCGCGACCGCAGTGTACTCCCCCGCACTGCGCCGACCGCCGCCGTCATGCGGCCCCGGTCACGCCGGTCACGGATCGCGGCTTGCCCGCCCGCGCGGTTTGCTACCCTCGCGCGGTGCATCGCGCCTCGGTTGTGGCTGCGCTCGGGATGCTCGGTTGTGGCCGGCTGGACTTCAGCTCCGCGCCGCGCGCCGATGGCGGCGGGGATGGCCCGATGGGCGACGCACCGCCGGTGCCGGCCTCGATCTGCAAGGTCGATCGGATCCCGATCGCGTCGCCGCCCGCCGCCGCCGACCTCACGATCGCGCCGATCGCGGAAGGCTACGTCGCGTTCTGGGTCGATACCGCTCCGATCGCCGCCGTCCACGCCGCGCACGGCATGGTGCTCGGCCCCAACCACGCGGTGCAGCGGTCCGCCGCGCTGCCCGGCATCACCGACCTCGCGCTCGGCGGCGCGGCCGACGCCGGCCAGAAGCTCGTGCTCGCCAGCTCGAACGGCAAGGACGAGACGCTGTGGGTCGTCGAGCGTGACCTGTCGAAGGCGACGCGGCAAAGCACGCTGACCGGCCGCCTGCTCGGGCGGGCCCCCTACCCGTCCGACGCCGGCCTGAAGGATCGCGCGTTCGTCACCGCGAACGGTGACAAGATCGAGATCTCGCTGGTCACCAGCGACGGCACGGCCAACCTCGGCGGCGCGTCGCAGTTCGCCGCCAACGGGCCGATCAGCGAGCTGGCTTGCAACGACGGTCCCAACCACTCGCACTGCGCGTGGGTCGACCAGCCGCCAGCCGGCGCGGCCGAATGCATGATCAGCGACGTCGATTACATGGGGTCGATCGCACCGGTGATCCCTGGCTCGCTGTTGATCGCCTCTGGCTGCAGCCAGATCCGCAACGCCACCGGTCCACTGCCCGCCGATGGGATGATGGTGGTGTGGACCGACATCAACAGCGCGGTCCAGGCGCACTACGCAGTGTCGACCGGCGACGTCAAGGCAACCATCGGGATCCCCGGCTCGGCGCCCAAGATCGGCTACGACGGCACGCGGTTCTGGATCGCCTGGCTCGACGGCCGCGGCGAGCTGCGGCTGACCTCGTTCGAGGTCGCCACCGGCAAGCTCGTCCAGTACGAGCTGCCGGGCTGGCAGGCCAGCGGCCCCGAGGCGTTCGAGCTGGTGACCCGCGGCAACGAGACCGCGCTCGTGCTGCTGTCGCCGGACGGGCTCGACCTGCTGACGATCTGCAGCTGACGGCGCGGCCTGCGCCGGTCTCCGCGTCGATCTCGCTCAGGCGTCGTCCACGCCCTGGCGCAGGTACGCGACGGTGTCGACCAGCGTCAGCTGCGGATCGCGCGCGGCGAACCCGAGCTCGCGCTCGGCCTTCGCCGAGTCGATCCACCAGTAGTGCTCGGCCATCTCGACCGAGATCCGGTCGACCGGCGGCGGCTTGCCGCGCCAGCGGTAGAGCTCCTCCATCACGCCCGCGCCCCACCGCGCCCACGACGGCGGCAGCTTGAGCCGCGGCGGCGCGATGTGCGCGATCCGGCCGAGCCGCGCGAAGAACTCCTTGGTCGTCCAGTTCGGCCCGCCGAGCAGGTAGCGCTCGCCCGCCCGCCCGCGCTCCAGCGCCGCGGCGGTGGCCTCGGCGGCGTCGCGCGCGTCGACGAAGCTGACCCCGCCGTCGGGGATCGTCGGGATCTCGCGGCGGAGGAACCGGCGGACGTCGCCGGTCGACGACAGCCGGCGATCGCCCGGCCCGAGCAGCAGCGACGGGTTGACCGCGACGATCTCGATGCCGAGCCGCGTGCCGTGCTCGAACGCCAGCCGCTCCTGGTAGATCTTGGAGGCGTAGTACGGCCAGCCCGCGACGATGTCCTCGGCGTACGGCGCGGTCTCGTCGAGGATCGCCTCGTCCTTCGACACCCCGATCGTCCCGCTGGTCGACGCCAGCACCATGCGCGGCACGCCGGCCGCGGCCATCCGCTCCAGCACCCGCCGCGTGCCGTCGACGTGCAACCGCATCATCCGCTGCGCGTCGTCGGGATCGCGCGACACCGCGCCCGCGAGGTGGCAGACCGCTCGGGCGCCGTCGAGCGCGCGGTCGAGCTCGGGGCCGGCCAGCACGTCGCCGCGGATGTACTCGACGCCGAGGTCGGCGAGGATCGCCGAGCGCGTCCGCGCCAGGCCGCGCACGGTGTGGCCGCGCTCGACCAGCACGCGGCACAGGTGCTCGCCGAGAAACCCGGTCGCGCCAGTGACCAGCACCCTGGTCATGTTCCGGCCTCGTTGCCGGCCTCGTTGCCGGCCTCGTTGTCAGCCTCGTTCTCGGCCGCGGTCCCGCCGGGCTTGCCGTCCAGCGCCAGGTACTCGGCCATCGGCATCGTGCCGGCGTCGCCCAGCGTCCACGCCTGATCGCGCGGGGCGAGCCGGCGGATCACGCTCTCGACGTGGTGGGTGACCGCCTTGTACTGCTCGCTGCGCGAGCCCTTCCCGGCGAGCGCCACCACCTCGCGGTACGGCACGAACGGGCCGATGTGCGCCGCGACCCGCTCGCCGCGCCGCGGCAGGTAGCGCCCCTTGGGCATCGCCTCGTGGGTGCCGGCCAGGTACATCGGCAGGATGCCGCACTTGTTGGTCAGCGCGAGGTAGCCGAGCGACGGCTTGAAGTCGGTCATCACGCCGGTCTCGCTGCGCGTTCCCTCGGGGAAGATCAAGAGGATGTAGCCGTCGCGCAGGACCTCGCCGGCCAGCCGCAGCGACTCGCGCAGCGAGCCGTGGCGCTCCATCGGCACCAGGTTGGTGAAGTTCTCGAAGTACATCCGGCGCACCGGATCCTCGAAGAAGTAGTCCTTGGCCGCGAGCGCGACCAGCGCCTCGCCCTGCTCGCCGAGCGCGTACTTGATGAGCCCGGTGTCGAGGTGGCTGGCGTGGTTCGCGCACACGATGTAGCCGCCGAACGGCGGGACCTGGGCGGCGCCGTGGACCGAGGTGTCGAGCACGTTGCGGTACAGCGCCTTCATCCCGCCGCGCAGCGCCCGGCGGCCGAGCGCGACCAGCGGGCGGGGCACGGTGATGTCGTCGTCGGCCGCGGCCTTCTTGTCCTCGGCCGCCTTCTCGCGCGCGATCCGGTCGCGCCGCGGCTTGTCGCTGCGGGTCCGGGCGCCGAGCCGCGCGATCAGCCGCTCGACGTCGGCCACGGTCTCCACCGCCTGGAGCTCGGCCGGATCGGTGAGCTCGACCCCGGCGGCCTCGAGCGCGACCGCGAGCTCGGTGAACATCAGCGAGTCGAAGCCGAGCTCGTCGAGCCGCGTCTCGGAGCTCACCGTGCCGCGCTTGTTCTGCGCGACGTCGGCGATCAGGTCGTGCAGCCACGCGCCGGGGCTGCCGGGCTGGGCCTCGAGCTTCCTGAGCTCGGCGCCGCCTCGGGCCGCGCGCTCCAGCCGCGCCAGCTCCTTGACCACGTCGCGCCGCCGGACCTTGCGCGACGCGGTCTTGGGCAGGTCGTGGTCCCACAGGTGGACGACCTTCAGCCGCTTGTACAGCGGCAGGCCCTTGCCGATCTTCTTGATGTGCTCGCGCACCGCCTCGCGCACGGCCTCGCGCGACATCCGGTGCTCGCTGTCGCCCGGCTCGTAGTCGGGGACGATCAGCGCCGCGACGGTCTCGTGCCCGACCTCCCCCTGCAGGCCGACGACCGAGATCTCCTTGATGTACTTGCAGTCGCGGTAGAGCTCCTCGAGCTCGTCGGGATAGACGTTCTCGCCCGACGGGCCGAGGATCATCTCCTTCTTGCGGCCGACGATGAACAGGTTCCCGTCCTCGTCGATCCGGCCGAGATCGCCGGTATGCAGCCAGCCATCCTTCAGGCTCTGCGCGGTCGCCTCGGGGTTCTCGAAGTAGCCGGTCATCACGTTGGGGCCCTTGGCGATCACCTCGCCGACCCCGCTGGCGTCGGGGTGCTCGATCCGGACGTCGATGCCGGGCAGCGCGCGGCCGACCGAGCCGGGGACGATCTTGTCGCCGGGCCGGGTCACGGTGAGCACCGGCGACGACTCGGTCATGCCGTAGCCCTCGTAGAGGTTGAAGCCCAGGCCGCGGAACGTCTTGAGCGTGTCGGGCGGCAGCGCCGAGCCCCCGGTGATCAGCAGCCGGATCCGGCCGCCGAGCTTCCGGTGCACCGGATAGAACAGCAGCTTGCCGGCGCCGACATCCCACGGCAGCTTGTCGCGCAGCGAGCGATTGACGTCGACGATCGAGTCGAACGCCTTCTCGATCAGCACGCCGGCGTCGCTGACGTTCTTGTAGATCTTGCGCTCGAGCAGCTGGAACAGCGCCGGGACGCCGACCATGCCGGTGATGCCCTGGTCCTCCAGCGCGCGGGCCAGCGCATCGGCGTCGATCTCCTCGAGATAGTCGATCGAGGCGCCGTGGAGCAGCGGCATCAGGAACCCGGCCGAGAACTCCAGCGTGTGGTGGAGCGGCAGCACGCTCAGCAGCCGGTCGTGCTTGTACAGCGTGAACAGCGACGACAGCTTGCTGACCATCGAGGTCAGGTTCTTGTGGGTCAGCATCACGCCCTTGGGCGTGCCGGTGGTCCCCGAGGTGAAGATCAGCGACGCCAGCGTGTCGCCCTTGACGTCGGGGTACGGCGCCGGGGTCGTCGCCGAAGACGAGAACGACGGCCGCAGCGGATCGACGAACACGACGTCGGGCTCGGTCAACAGCTCGTCGTACGCGAACACGCGCGCGCTGATCGCCTCACCGGCCGGCCGCTGCGCCAGCCAGCCGGCGAACGCCGGGTGCGCCGGCGACCACACCGTGTCCCGGTCGCCGTCGCCCAGCGGCACGGCAATGTCGGCCTCGCCGGCGAGCCGCTCGACCACCTTGCGCGACAGGATCAGCGCGCGGGCGCGCGACACCCGCGTCAGGTTCAGGACCTCGGGCAGCGACAGCTCGCGGTCGAGCGGCACCGCGGTCGCGCCGGCGAGCAGGACCGCGAAGTACGCGATCCCCCACTCAGGGCGGTTCTCCGACATCAGGACCACGCGATCGCCGGCGCCGACCCCGATCTGGCGCAGCGCGGCCGCGCCCTGCCACGCCAGCTTGCCGAGCTGGCTGTAGGTGTACGCGACCGGCTCGGCGTCCTCGTCCTTGCGGACCAGCCGCAGCGCGATCCGGTTCTTGTGCAGCTTGACCGTGGCCTCGAACAGCTCGGCGAGCTCCTTGTGGGTGTAGACGGACTTCGGCTTGGCGCCGAACTCCTCGTCGAGCTTGTCGAACGTCCACTTCTGCAGCCCGGGGAAGTGGGTGTCGAGCCAGTACTTGCGCCAGTCGATCAGGTGCGGCGCCCACAGCAGGCGGTCCTGATCGGCCGGCGTCACCCGCGCCCACAGCGCGCGGACGTTGTCGCAGCGGAAGCTGATGTCGTGATCGGTGGTGAACGGCTTGAACAGCTCGATCAGGCCCTGGACCTGGCCGGTGAAGGTCGAGATCTTGGCGAGCTCGTCGCGCGCCCGCTCGGCGAACGCCTCGAGCCGCGGCGCGCCCCAGCGCGGCAGCTGGCCGTCGATCACGCGGATCAGCCGATCGGCGAGCCGCTTGAACATCGGCGCCGACCAGCGCTCGAAGTGGTCGTAGGTCACCGGCATGCCCTCGAGCCGCGCGCGCAGCCGCGACCGCAGCTCGTCCTCGCCGCGCTCGGCCTTGTCGAGGTACAGCCGGCGCACCGCGAGCGCGGTCAGCTCGGTCAGCCGCCGCGAGGTCACCCGGTTGGAGTCGCTGGTGCCGAGCTGGTAGACCGGCTCGTGCTCGCCGGCGAGCACCGCGGCGGTCGCCAGCAGCATGCCGGTGGCGATGAAGTCGACCGGGATCACGTCGAGCGCGGTGTCCTCGCCCATCGGCACCGCGCGGTGGCCCTTGAGCATCAGGTACATCAACGGCGCGGTGGTGTTGAACCCCTCGTTCCATCCCGGGAACGGGTAGCGCACCGAGCTCTCGACGATCGCCGGCCGCACGATCGTCGCGGGCACTGTGCGGTCGGACAGGATGATCTGCTCGCCGAGCGACTTGGTGTAGGTGTACGTGTTGGTCCAGCCCCAGTGTTCGGAGCGCTCCATGCCGAGCCGGGTCAGGACGTCGTTCATCCAGATCTTGCGCTCGCGCGCGACCGCGATCTTGAGATCGTTCTCGTCGTCGGGATCGCGCCGCTGGCCGCGCAGCGCGTCGGCCGCGCGCTCGCGGAACTGCGAGATGTGCTGGCGGTCGTTGGACTGGTCGCGTGCCTGGTCGACGATCCGCTGGCAGTCGGCGATCTCGGCCGCCGGGTCGAAGTCGCGGTCGAGCAGCTCGCTCTGCGGCCGCCCGTGCCCGCCCCGCTGTCCGCCGCGCGGCGCCGGATCGCGCACCTCGTTGCGCGGGAAGTAGCCGACCACCGGCTCGTCCTCCCACACGTTGCCTTCGCGCCGGCCCGCGACGTAGCAGGTCGACACGTGGCACAGCCGGGCCCCGGCCTTGCGCGCGGCGTCGAGCACGTTCTTGGCCCCCATCGCGTTGATCCGCAGCGCGCTCTCCAGCGACGGGGCGAACGACACCAGCCCGGCGCTGTTGAGGATCGCGTGCAGCCCGCCGGCGCGGTCGAACTCGGCGAACTGCTCGTCGCTGAAGTTGCACAGCGGCCGGCCGATGTCGCCCGGCACCGCGACGATCTTGCTGCGCAGGAAGTCCTCGAACCCCGCGCCGTGCACCGCGCGCACCGGGTCGAACACCTCGGACGACGCGACCTTCTTGTAGAACCGCTCCTCGGCGGTGTTGCCCGCGCCGGGGCGGACCAGGCAGTACACCCGCCCGACGTCCGGGTAGCGGTGGAGCAGCATCGACAGCGCGACCTTGCCGACGAACCCGGTCGAGCCGATCAGCATCAGGTTCTTGCCGCGGAAGATCGCGGTGACGTCGAGCCGCGGCTTGCCGGTGGCGGGCTCGCGCAGCGCCGGCAGCGCCACCTCGCGCCGCGCGTCGGGCCACGGCGCCGCGGTCGCATTCGCGCCCCACGCCAGCTCGGTCTCCAGGAAGTAGCCGCGGCCCGCGGTGTGGCCGTTATGACCGTTGCTCGGCATCGTCAGGCAGCCCCGGTCACGTCACGTCCGAGATCATGTACGGCGGGTGGTGCAGCATCGTGATCTGCGCGCTGCGCCCCATCGTGCTGCGCGCCATCGCGATCGCCTCGGCGATCGAGCCCGCGGTCTCCCAGCCCATGATCGCCGGCACCGTCGCGTTGTCGGCGCCGACCACGATCACCCGGCTGGTCTTCTCGCGGCCGCGCTGGCCCCAGTACCACATGAAGCACGGGTGCGAGCCGTGGTACGCGTTGCCGCGCCGGTACATCTCGATGTAGCTCGGGTTGTACGCCAGCTCGTCCTGGTACTTCTGCTCGATCGTGTACGCGTCGGTGGTCTCGGTCAGGATCCGGTTGAAGAACTCGATGTAGCTCGGGTGGTGCACCGCATCGAACCGGTCCGAGCACGGGTGGGTCAGGATCAGCACCCCGCCGTCGCGCAGGATCGGCTGGTTCCGGTACATGTGATAGAAGTAGCCGAGCGCCATCACCTGCACGAGCAGCGGGTTGAGCGCCTTGCTGTTGACGTTGTACGGCGAGATGTACGGCACGCCGAACAGCAGGATGTCGGCCGGACCGTCGACCTCGACGCAGTTCTGCTCGTTGAGCTTGCCGACCGTGCGCTCGTGCGACGGATCGCACGCCCCCGCGTAGCACGCGATCAGCTCGTACGCCGCCGGCGTGCGCATGAAGATCTCGCGGCGCGCGGCGAACGGCAGCTTGTCGAGCGTCCACTTCATCGCCTGGAACTTCAGCCGGTCGGCCTCGGTGAAGTCGTCCTCGTTCTTGGTCAGGAACCCGAGCGGGCCGTCGAACGCGCGGTTGTTGAGCACGGTCTCGATGTGGAACACCTTGAGCGTGCTCTCGATCAGGTCGCCCTGGCGCTTGAACGAGTGCGCCAGGTACGACCGCGGCGGGTACATGAACGAGTTCGACTCGACGATGCTGTGCGGCGTGTGGTGGGCCTTGAGGCTCTCGTAGCCGCACAGCCCGACCGCCATCGACTTGTGCCCGCCGTTCATCGGCACGAAGTTGAGGTTGACGTAGATCGTCAGCTCGCTCTCGGCGACCCGGCGGTTCATCTCGACCAGCTCCTGGTGGCCGTGCGGGCCCTCGGCGTGGCCGAGCACGACCATGCCGTCGGGATCGCAGCCGTCGTGGTTGTACAGCCGGTCGGGCCAGAACTCGTCCCACACCTTGGGGCCGACCATCCGCTTGATCTCCCAGTCGTGCATCCGCCGGTGCAGCCCGAGCGCGATCACGATGTGGACGTCGTCGACCCCGTGATCCGCCAGCATCTCGCACACGATCTCCAGCACCAGCTGGCGGACGTCGGGCGTCCGCATGATCGGCAGCGGCATCGAGATGTCGTCGACCGCGATCGTGACCTTCATCCCCGGCCGGAGCAGCGCGTGCAGCGGCGGGCTGTCCTCGGGCTGGTTGAGCGCGTAGCGGATCGCCGCCCTGGGGTTGGCGACCGGCGTCATCGGCCGCTTGGGGTAGATCACCCGCGTCCCGACCGGCAGGTCCTCGATCATCAGGTTCTCGCCGTAGAACATGATGCGCGGCGCCGAGTCGGTGTCGATCGTGACGATGTGCTCGCGCGTGTGGCTGCGCAGCTTGGGGCGGATGGCGCGCATGGGTCCTTTCTCGTCGATCCTGGTCGGTCCTGGTCGGTCCAGTACGGTCCTGGTCGAGCCTATTCCGGCTTGCCGGGCCGGGCACGAATCCGCCGGACCGGCGCGAGGCCCTGCGGCCGCCTCGCCACCGAGCGATCGGCTGGTTCATCCAGATCGAGCACCGGCCAGTCGTACGAGCGGGCCAGCGAGCGCAGCCGCAGATCCGGGTTGCACGCGGTCGGGTGTCCGACCACCGCGAGCATCGCGTAGTCGCTGAAGCTGTCGCTGTACGCCCACGACTCGGCGAGGTCGATGCCGTGCTCCTTGGCGTACGCGCGCATGATGTCGGCCTTGGTCGCGCCGGCGACGAACGGCTTCCTGAGCTTGCCGGTCGCGTAGTTATCGACGAACTCCAGCCGGTTGGCGATCAGGTCGTCGACCCCGAGGTAGCGCGCCAGCGGCCGCATCGTGAAGTCGAGCGCGCCCGACACCATCACCTGGCGCACCCCGGCGCGGCGGCTGTCCTCGATCAGATCGCGCGCCCGCGGGTAGATGTTGGGCTTGATCACGTCCTCGAACAGCTCCTCGGCCAGCACCACCAGGCGGTCCTCGCTCGCACCGGCGTACGACCGGTAGAAGATCTCGTTGAACCACTTGCGCGACAGCTTGTCCGCCGCCCAGAACACCGGGATCGACAGCGCCGTCTTCACCGTGTTCTTCGCGCTGACCGCGAGCGACGCATGGCGCGACGCGTAGAACGCGAACGCATGGACGATGTTGATCTTGATCAGGGTCCCATCGACGTCGTAGAACGCCGCGGAATTCCTGTACTTTGGTCGAGGTTGCATCGCCGGGAGTTGGTGCACTCTGGCGCAGGCATCGCGGCGCTGTCAATGGTACGGATGACACAGCCATGCGACTTCCGATCTGGCTCACCCTCGGCGTCGCCCTCCTGGTCTGCGCGTTCGGCGCCTACCGGATCCGCATCGCGTTCCGCTCCGACGAGGAGGACCAGCGCGCCCGCGAGCGCAAGGGCCTCTACGCCATGGGCCGACGCACCCACTTCCTGATCGGCATCGTCTACCTCCTGCTCGGCGCCGGCCTGATCGCGACCACCTTCGGCTGGAACCCGCTCGGCTCCCTGTTCGGCCCGCGCACCGAGCGCCCCGCCGCGAACGCGGCCCCGAGCAAGCCGGGCAGCGTCCCGGTCGACCAGCTGCCGCCGGCCCCGGCCAGGCCCGCCGAGCCGAGCCCGCCGAGCCCGCCGAGCCAGTGATGCCCACCGCGAAGCGAAAGGACGGCCGGCTGGTGGTCGCCCCCGCCGCACGCGGCCGGACCGATCCCGCGCGCACCCCTGACAGCCGCAGCAGCGCCGCAGGCAAGACCACGCCGCTCGGCCGCCGCACGACCTCGCGCAGGAGGCACAGCCAGTCCAACAGACCACCGTCGACAACCAAGCGCTCGGCGGCGGCGGAACAAACGCGCGTCAGGGGCCAAGAAACCCGCAACTGGCATCCGGCGCCGCTCGAAGTAACCAGCGTCGGAATCGCCCCTCTCGACCCACCAGCGGCGCGGGAGCGCTCCTCCCTGCAGGTGGTCATCGTCATGCCCGCGGTCTATACTTCGTCACGATGCGACTCGACGAGAAAGCAAGGGAAAATCTCGAGGCGATCGACCGCTTGCTCACACGGTCCGATGACGGTTGCGTCGAACCACTGTCCAATGCCGCCGCTTCACGAGCATACTATGCGGCGTATACTATGCGGCGTATCAGGCCGTCGCCGATTGCGCACAACGCGATGGTCTCGCCTTCGACTCGAAGGAGCCACGATACTACCGCCACGATACGCTTCCCGATCGCGCGCTCGACTGGGGCATCCTCAACGACGATTCACGTGACGATCTTTCCCAGCTTCGCGATCTGCGTGTGAAGGCCGACTACTACGAGGATCAGGTCCACTACGACGAAGCGTCCGAAGCAGCTGCGATGGCGCAGCAGCTAGTCACGTCGTTGCTCGAGGGGACAAGGCGATGACGAACGCTCGTAACGATCTCTTGCGGCGCATCAGCAACTTGCTCAGCGGTCGGCCGGTCCGCTGGGCTCAAGACGTTGTCGGTGACTACGATGGACGCGATCGAACGCTGGAGGTGTTCAACGCCGATCCCACCGAGCAAAGAGACCTGTTCCGTCGGCTACGACCTATACGCAAGGAGATGGAGGCACGCGCTGGTGGACCGGTGATCGTCATCTTTCACACCAGGGCCGAATCGGTGCGTCTCTACTCCGAATTCGTGGAGCAGGCGCTTCTCGAGGAGGTCGCCATGGATGTCGATCTCGCCGAGCGTGAGCTCGACGTGGCGGTTCCTGCTCTCGGAACGGATGTCGTCTTGCGTCCCCGAAGCGGAAATCCAGGAACGGGAAGCAACGTGTTGCCCCGAAAGGAAGCAGCGTAGTGCTTCGGACTGCACAGCGCGTCGTGTCGCTGCACGGACAACGCGGTGTCAACGTGTATCAATATCTCCACGGTCCCTGCATCTGGCCACGAGTACCCAGCGAGTTCCTCCCCGACGTCAATCCGGGCGAGCTCGTGAATCAATGGCTGGAAGTCGCGCCAGGGAGCAACCGGATCGTGAGCCTTCTCGACATCGTCGCTCCAGACGAAACGGCAATCTCGGACATTTGCCAACGACTAGCATCGTTGAGATACTATGTTCAAGTAGGCAGCAATCAAATCGAAGCTCATTGGGATCCATACTGGGTGCGTTTCCGCAGTGCGGTCACTACCAGCTTTCTGCAAACCGAGCTCGGCGCACTCTCCGGTCACATTCTCTTGGCCCTCACCGGTCATCGCGATCGCTAGCCTCCTGATCCGGCTCCCCAGCCTCGAGAGCCTTGTCGCGGCCAGAGCGCCACTTTAGTTCGTCGGGAAAGCTCCCTCGGTGCAGGTCATCTGGCCATGCGCCGGAAAGTAGAACGTGACTCCTGCGCACATCTCCGTCGGGAACGTGATCGGTTTCGTGGTGCTGTTCTGCCACTCGCAGTGCGTGTGGATCGTGTCGCCGGTGTGGGCGACCTTGGGCGCGGCGAGCGAGAACTTGTTGTACTTGGGGTTGAAGCCCTGAGTTCGGGAGTGTGCGTCTGCAAAGAATTGTGCACCAGAGTTGTCGAGCGCGACGATGGGCTCTGCACGCAACATGTGCAACGGCCTCGCTCGGTGCCGCAGGCTCACACGCGACCACCATCGCAGCGCGTGAGCGGCGGCCGGCGCCGCTACAGGATCTGCAGGCGGCGGCTGTGCTCGGCCTGCTCGCCGATGTACTCGAGGACGTGCGGGTGGGTCATGATGACCTCGCGGAACACCGCGGCGGGCAGGCACAGCGCGAGGCCCTTGCCGCGAGCGGCCACGTCGCTCTTGAACGCGCCGCCGGACAGCAGCGCGGTCTCGCCGATCAGGTCGCCGGGGCCGAGCTGGGCGACCACCGAGCCGTTGCGCAGCACGAGGAACTGGCCGGCGAGGACGATGTAGAGGCCGTCGGGCCGCTCGCCGGCGCCGAGCACGACGGTGCCAGCGTCGATCTCGAGGAACTTGAACTTGCCGGCGAGCTCGATGCGCTGGGCGTCGTTGAACGGCCGGAACAGCGGGCTGGTCCGCATCCAGCGATCGACCAGGCGATCGCGGACGAAGCGGAGCACCGCGCGCAGCACGTCGCCGTGGTTGGCGAGCACGCGCGACAGCGTATGGCGATCGATGCGGAGCAGCTCGGCGGGCGATACGCAGATCACGGTGGCCGAGCGCGGCTGATCGGTCATCAGCGCGACCTCGCCGAGGAACGCGCCCGGCCCCAGCCGCGACAGCTCGACGCTCGGTGGGCCCTCGCTCTGGACCGACAGCTCACCCTCGACGATGACGTACAGCGCGTCACCCGGATCGCCGGCGCGGAACAGGGCCTCGCCGCGCTCGATCGACACCAGCTGGAGGTTGGCGACCAGGGCCTGGAGCGCGTCGCTCGGCATGCCGGCGAACAGCGGGGTGGCGGCGAGCGCGCGTGCCGCGGCGGCGCCGATCACGCGCGGCCGCGGGAGCGGGATCTCTTCGATGTCCGACAGGTCGAGCTCGGTCGACTCGGAGATCTCGGGGTTGACCTCCCGCTCCGGAGCGTTGATCTCCCAGACCGGGTCGGCCGGCGGGATCGGCTGGCGCTGGGTGTTGTGGGTGGTGTCCTGCTCGAACTCCTCCTCATCATCGATCGGGATGACGTGGATGCCGGGCTCGTCCTCGCGGGAGTGCGAGGCCGGGACCTCGGTCTTGAGGTCGACGGTGTCGAGCGCGGCGCCGAGCGGCAGCGCGATCGGCCGGCTCTTGCTCCGGCCGACCGCGATGTTGGGCGGGGTCGGTTGCCGCATGCGGCGGTACCCGTCGGACGGCTTGCGCGGCCGCGACAGACCGTCGTCGGGCGGGCGCACGGGCGAGTCGCTCGTGGTCCGGCCGCGGATCGCCGCGACGCTCGGGTTCTCGTGCAGCGCCGGGTTGTTGTCGGCCATGCTCGCCGCGCGGGTCTGGCTGGCGCCGATCCGCTCGTTCATCTCGGCGAGCCGCCGCAGCGTGTCGGCGTGGTTGGGGCTGATCTGGAGGATGACCTTGCACACCGCGATCGCCTGGACCAGGAAGCCGTTCTGGCCATAGCGGTCCGCCGAGCGCTCGAACGCCTCGATCGCGTTGGACAGGTTGCCGAGCCGGCGGTAGGTCTCGCCGGCCCGCTTGGGCCACTGCGCGTCGTTGGCCTCCACCCGCTCGAGCTCGAGGTAGGCCGCCAGCGCACGCTTGTGCTTGCCGGCCGCGACTGCCGCCGCGGCCTCCTCGCGCAGTGCTCGACCGTCCTTGGCCATCGCTGGGACGCAGACTATAGATCAGAACGCGACCCGGCCAAGCGCGTCGCCGAGGCGGCGGGGCCGCGCGCGCACGAACCGCGCTCGGATCGCCGCGCGTGGCATCGCGCGGATCACTTCTCGCCCGCGGTAACCAGCAGGTCGCGGGCGTCGCGGAGGTCGGTCTCGGCGGCGAGCCGCCACAGCTCGTCGTCGGGGTGTTTCGGAGCCGCCAGCGCGGTGCGGTACTCGACGACGGCCTTCTTGAGATCGGCGATCGCGCGCCCGCGCAGCGTGCGGCGCAGCCCGGCGGCGACCGCGGGGTCGAGCTCGGGCGGCAGCTCGAACAGCAGGCTCAACGCGAGGTCGTGGTACAGGCTGCCGGCGCGGTAGCTCGCCGCGATCTGCGCCAGCCCGCCGTGCTCGGCGACCGCGCGGTAGCGGGCGACGACGTCCTCGGTGGCGTCCTCCTTGATCCGGATCGAGCTCGACAGGGTCTCGAGCACCGGCCGCGAGCGCAGCCGGTGGACCCGGGCGAGCGCGCGCTCGGCCGCGGCGAACGCGTCGGCGACGCGCGGGTCGACGCCGGACAGCGGCGTGCCGAGCCGCGGCCCGCGCAGGTCGCCGGCGCCCGCGGCGGCCACGACGTCGGCCTGGAGCTCGGCGACGCCCTCGACGATCGCGACGTCGCCGGGCGCGAGCGCCGCGGCGCGGGCGGCGAGCTCCAGCGCGTGGTGGTTGTCGCCGGCGCGCGACTCGAGCTGCGCGAGGTGGAGCGCGGCGCGCGCCGCGAGCGCGGGCGGCGTGTCGGCGCCGGCCCGCACGCGCTCGAACCCGGTGCGCGCGGTCGCCGCATCTCCGATCAGCTCCGCGAGCACCGCCGCGACGAGCTGGGGCGCCGCGCCATCGAGCGGCGTGGTGACGCCGAGCGCGGGGTCCGCGGCGGCGCGGCCCGGCGCGACCACCTGGGGCGACCGGGGCGCCGGCGGTCCGTCGTCGCACGCGACGAGCCCGAGCCAGGCTCCGGACGAGACCGCGAGGACGAGCCCCCGCCAGCGCAGGATCGGCGCTGCGCCGGCACCAGAGCGGTTCCCGCCGGAGGGTGGGGACTCTGGTGCCGGCGCCATCGCCTCGCCCATCTCTGTGGTAGCAAGGCGGGCGCGCCGAAGCTTCGCGGTGGTGTCCGGGGGCGTCACGACCTCGCAAAACCTTGTCACGATGTTGTCATCGCTGTGATCCACCGGGGTCTCCGTCGGGAACTGGAGGTGATCCGGTCGCCCACCGCACCGCATCCCGGGGGATATCGAGCTTGTAGCCCGCGCCGTGCACGGTC
Source organism: Kofleriaceae bacterium (assembly GCA_041495365.1). GTDB lineage: Bacteria > Myxococcota_A > Polyangia > Haliangiales > Haliangiaceae > JABFXX01. The sequence goes on from JBGQCL010000063.1 coordinate 34,566, forward strand.
ACCAGCCAGCGGGGCTTGTCCGGCTCGTCCTCCAGGGCGCGCCGCAGCTTGACCAGGTGATTGTCGACGGTGCGAGTGTTGGGGTAGTCGTCGTAGCCCCAGGCCTCGTCGAGCAGCACGTCGCGGCTCACCACCTCGCCCGGCCGGCGCGCGAACACCTTGAGGATCGCGAACGCGCGGCTCGGCAGCTCGACCCGCTTGCCGGCCCGCCGCGCGACCTGCCCGGCGAGGTCGATCGCGATGTCGCCGAACGCGAGGCCGACCGGATCGGCGCCGTCGCCGCCGCCGGCGCGCCGCAGCACCGAGGCGACCCGGGCCAGGAGCTCCATCAGCGAGAACGGCTTGGTCACGTAGTCGTC
>JBGQCL010000064.1:0-34760 GCA_041495365.1 Kofleriaceae bacterium
CAGCCGAGGCGCCGCCTCGCCGGCGAACCCCTCGAGGTTGTCGACCTTGCCCTCGAGGTTGTCGACCTTGCCCTCGAGGTTGTCGACCTTGCCCTCGAGGTTGTCGACCTTGCCCTCGAGATTGTCGACCTTGGTGCCGAGCCTGCTGACCTCGGTCTTCAGGTCACGCATTTCGATCGTCATCCCGACGAACTTCACGTCCATCTCATCGAACCGTCGATTGAGCGTGCGTTCGATGCCGGTCAGCCTGTTGTCGTGCGACACGCTGGCTTCCGCCAGCACGCGGAGCTGCCTCGTCAGATCCTCCAGCAGCGCCGTCTGGTGAGTAGCTTGCTCGTCCATCATCGGGAACTCCTATCCTGGTCATCTCGGCGGTCGAGTCAAGCGCGCATCGCCGGAACCGCCGCATCCGGATCCGCGAGTCTCGTCGGTGATCGCGAGCGCGATGCTCACCGGATGCAGTCGACGCTGCTCCCGATCGAATGCTCGACGAGATCATGCCGGCGCGGACAGCAAGCGCCGCGCCACGGCGAACTCTGCGAGATCACGATCCCGGCTGTCCGGGCGATGGCCGGATCTCGGCCGTCTGTCCGAAATCCGGACGATTCCCGGACAGCCCGACAGCCCGACAGCCCGGAACTCCGGACTGCTGCGCCCGCGAACGGCCACGCCGGTCGCGGCAGCTACCGATCGACGTTCCGGGCCGCGCCGATCGCGACAGCAAGCAGCCGGGGCGTTCCAGCGCCGCGCCGCCCGCGGCCCGCCGGTCAATGGCAGCCCGGCGCCTCGCTCTGCAGCGCCAGGTTGAGCGTCTGGCTCAGCAGCGCGCTCTGCGGCGGCACGTGCAGCACGTCATCGTTGAACCAGCAGTCGAGCGTGGCCCCCTCCTTGCCGCGGACGTGGATCTGGTATGTACCGGCAGGCAGGCTCGCCACGGTGAGTGTCTCGTCCGCGGCGATGCATCGCGTGGGCGAGGGCGCGCTGCAGTCATTGGCGTTGTACATGCCGCCGCCGGACAGCACGAACACCACCGGGGCGCACCCGGTGTCGCCCGGAGCGCCGGCGTGCTGCAGGCTGAGCGTGAACGCGGCGATCCCCGCCCCGCCGATGCAGTTCCCCGACGCGCCGGCGCGCAGCCTGAGCTCCAGGCGGCCGGTGGCGTCGATCTGGAACGTGATCGGCGCGAGCTGGACCTGCTGCCCGGGGCCGATCACGACACCGCTCGGCCCGCTTGCCGTCGCGATCGTGGCGCCGCCGACATGCAGCTCGTAGCTGAAGCTGTACGTGCCCGGGAACAGCGGCGTCATCGACGTGCCCTGGAGGTTCCGGCAAGCGAACGACTCCACGGCGCCGGTGCCCTCACGGACTGCCTCGACGAAGACCGTCGCGTTCGGATCGAGCTGATCGCAGTTCACCGGCTGACTGCTCGTCTGATCGATCACCGACCAGCTGAGCGAGAATCGGCCGACCGCGGCCCCGAGATCCGGGCCACCGGCGTCGAAGCCGCCGCCGTCGCAGCCCTCGCAGCCGCTCCAGGTGGCGAGGGCGATCAGCCCCGCTGCCCGTGTCAACACCCGGAACGACATCTGTCCGATCCTACCCTGGGACCGCCTCCGGCGACGAAGCTCCGGGCCAGCGACGCTGCCCCTGGGTGACGGTGAACACGCGCTCGCTCACGCAGCCCCTGCGGCGCTGGCGTCTCCCATCGGGTAGCAGGCCGCGGGTGCGAGCGGCCTGGCCATATCGATGAAATGCGCCGGACGCTTGAGGGAGTGGTGGGTGAATGGGGTAGTCCCCACCTCGCGGTAGCCGAGGCTCTTGTACCAGCGGGTCAGCTCCTCTCGCAGGTTGACGATCCGCAGGCTCATCGACGTCGCGCCCGCGGCCTCGGCCATCGCCTCGGCCACGCGCACCAGCCGCACGCCGAGCCCCATCCCCTGCAACTCGGGCTGCACCGACAGCATGCCGAGATAGGCGTGCGAGGGCGGCACCCCCGGATGCTGGCCGGGGCCCTGCACCAGCACCGCGGCGCCGATCCCGCCGCCGCACTCCAGCACCAGGAAGCTGCCGGACGCGATCAGGGACGCGATCTCCTCCGCGGTGGTGCGATCACCGTCGATGAAGACCCGCTCGATGGCGAACGCGCGATTGATCAGCGCGGTGAGCGCGGCGGTGTCGGAGGATCGGGCACGCCGGACGGAGGTCGCGATCGAGGTGGTCACACCGATCGCGTACCAGATCCCTCCGACAACCGCGCCGACCGTCGCCGCGCCGATCACCCGGGGCTAACCCGGGAGCACCCGGATCACGCGGCGGTCACCCCGCCGGTGGCGGCGCCGGTTCGTTACCGGTCGTCGCCGGTGCGTCGCCGGATCGTCAGTCGCCGGATCGTCAATTGACGATCCGGCGATCCGGCGGGACCACCGTCATCAGGCGGCGGTTGCGCTCGGCCAGCGCGACGTGCACCAGCACGATCACCGTACCTACGGTGACGTTGGATACCGCCTTGACCATTCGATCAGCCCAGCTCCACATGAGGTCGCTCCTTGTAGTCGTTGTCGGGTACGAGATCCAGGGGCGTGGCCCTCCTCGCACGCGCTGTCGGGTCGCATCGGCGATGACATCCGCCGCTCGTCGATCAGTCGGTCATGACCCTGGCCAGGTCTCGGCCTGGAACCTATCCCTCGTCTCGCTACGAACAGCGTACGCGTTGCGCGTGGCAATCGAACGACGACGCAGGCACGTTGCCACGACATCTCGAACGCGACAACCCGCATCGCCGCGCGCCGACCGGTTTGCTGCGTGAGAGCTCGCATACCCGATGACCCGCGATCGCTGACGTCCTGCGGTCGATGGCGGATCCGGTGCGCCCGCGCAGCCATCGCAGCACATCCGTCGCGGGAGCGCGTCGCCGCCGTCGCCCGGGACGCGCCGCGTGTCGTCGGCGCACAACCTGCTGGGGCGATTCGCCGTCCACATCGCCGCAGCGGTCGGTAAGCCAGCTGTCATCGGTCGCGCGGTGAGTCAATCTGCCGCGCGCCGGCAGCTCACACCAGATCTTCGTCGGGATCGACGATCGCCGAGACCAGCCCGTGCGCGAGCGGCGGGTGGAATGCGGTCGATCCTGCGGGCAGGACCTGACCGAGCTCGACGACGTGGCTGATCTGCTCGATGGTCAGCGGCCGCATGATGACCAGCGCGCCACCGGGCTGGGGCTTGGCGGCGAGCGCGGCCTCGGCGCTGACCACGAACTCGCGCTGCGCGCCCGGCATCGCGCGATCGAGGAACAGCTGGTCGACGACGACCGGGTCGAGCTTCTGCAGCGCGCGGTGGACCTGGACGCCCTCGGCGACCGGGCTGATATCGGGCGACAGCGTCAGCTTCCAGGCGTCGAGCTCGCCGGGCCACACCACGACGAACGCGGGCTGATGCGCGATCGTGTCGGCGAGCGCGGCGCGCAGCTTGGCCAGATCGCCCGCGGCGCCGGCCAGCCGGTCGATCACGAAGTACTTGCGCGCCGCCTCCAGCGCGGCCTGGCTGGTGGCCGCGCCCCGGATCACGCGGTGGCGCGGCGCCGCGATCAGCGTCGGATCGCCGAGGTCGATCAGGCACGCCAGCGCGTAGTTGGCCGACGAGTACATCGTGAGCGGCTGCTTGGCGGCGAGCTCGTCGCGCAGCGCCAGCAGCGCCTCGTAGCGGTCGTGGCCGTCGAGCACGATCAGCTTCTTGGGCGAGAACTGGTTGCGCAGCGCGCCGATCAGCTCGGCGTTGTTGACCCGCCACAGCCGGTGCACGGTGTGGTCGGCCGTCGTGACCTCGATCGCCGGCCGCTCGCCATCGACCTTGCGGAACAGCCGCTCGACCTCGGCGGCGGCATCGCGGTAGCCGGCGAACACCGCCGCCGACACGCTGCGGCTGGCGCGCACGGCGGTGAGCGCGGCCGCCGCGGCCGCGGGCGGCGTCGCCTCGTGCGGCCGGATCAGGAGCTCGGTCCACGGTTCGAGCCGCACCGCGCACACGATCATCTTGCGGATCAGCGCGCGGCCACTCACCGGCTCGGCGAACACCTGGTGATACCGGTACACGGCGCGCCCCGGGTCGCGCACCAGCGCGCCGGCGGCGAGCCCCTTGGCGACGTCGAGCCCGCCGCCGAGCCCGGACAGGACGTCCTTGAGCCTCGAGGGGTCGGGCAACACCCCCCGAAGACCTGCGATCTGTGGCATGGGGTCTAAGGTACCATCGGCCGAGCAGCGATATCGCGGCGGACTTGCTTCCCCGCCAGCTCGATGCGGTCGACCGCGGTGTAGGCCCTGGCGCGCGCCTGGTCGACCGCGAGGCCGAGGGCGGTCACCCCGAGCACCCGGCCGCCCGCCGACACCAGCTGGCCGTCGGCCCGCCGCGCGGTCCCGGCGTGGAACACGCAGACCTCGGCGTCGACCGCGTCGAGCCCGGTGATCGGGTCGCCGGTCCGCACCGCATCGGGGTAGCCCGCGGCGGCGATCACGACGCACACGGCGACCCGCGCGTCCCACCCCAGCGCGCCGACCGGCATCTCGCCGCGCGCCGCGCCGAGCAGCACCGCGCCGAGGTCGCCGCGCATCCGCGCCGCGATCGGCTGGATCTCCGGATCGCCGAACCGGCAGTTGTACTCCAGCAGGTAGGGCGCCCCGGACGGCTCGACCATGACCCCCGCGAACAGCACCCCGCGGTACTCGATCCCCTCGGCGCGGAGGCCGCGCAGGGTCGGCTCGAGGATCTCGCTGCGGATCCGCGTCGCGATCGCGTCGGTGATCCACGCCGGCGAGACCGTGCCCATCCCGCCGGTGTTCGGCCCGCGATCGGCGTCGAACAGCGTCTTGTGGTCCTCCACCGCCGGCAGCACCTCCAGGCGCACGCCGTCGGTCAGCGCCAGCACGCTGACCTCGCGGCCGGCGATCCGCTGCTCGATCACCACGGTCGCGCCGGCGTCGCCGAACCGCCGCGCCTCGAGCATCGCGCGCGCCGCGGCCCTGGCCTCCGCGGCGCCGGCGGCCACCACCACGCCCTTGCCGGCGGCGAGGCCGTCGGCCTTGACCACCACGCCGGCCGGCCCGCACAGCCGGTCGATCGCCGCGTCCGCCCCGGCCACCGCCTCGGCCACCGCGAACGGCGCGGTCGGGACCCGGTGGCGCGCAAAGAACTGCTTGCTGAACACCTTGCTGCCCTCGAGCCGGGCCCCCGCGGCCCCCGGGCCGAACGTCGTCACCCCGGCCGCGCGCAGCTGGTCGGCGATGCCCGCGACCAGCGGCGCCTCGGGGCCGACCACGACCAGGTCGACCCGGCGCGCGACCGCGAGCTCGACCAGCCGGGCGGGCTCGGTGACCGCGACCGGCACGCACTCCGCGACCGCCTCGATCCCCGGGTTACCGGGCGCGGCGACGATCTGGTGTCCCGCCTTCGCGAGCCGCCACGCGAGCGCGTGCTCGCGACCTCCGCTGCCGATGACGAGGATGCGCATGGCGCGATCTATACCGCCGCCGGTCGAGCCAACCCAGCGCGGGCGGCGCGAAACCTGGCGCGGGCCGCTACGCGAAGAACCGGCGCCAGGCCAGGTCGGTGAGCAGGACCTCCAGGGTCGGCGCCTCGACCCGGCGCAGCGCGAACCGGAGCAGGCCCTGGAGGTCGAGCGGTCGCCGGGTCGCCGGCGCGCGGTCGTCCTCCAGCACCAGCCACCAGGTCCCGAGCGCCTGCGCGAGCGATACCCCCGGCTGCTCGATGTGGAGGTTCGTCGGTTGCCGCCGCACGCGGTCCAGCAGGATCAGCCGGCCGTTGCGGACGCGCAGGGCCTCGCCGCCGCAGATCCCGCCGGCCGGCACGGCGACGTGGCGGCACGTCAACTCGACGTGGCTGGCTGCGGCGTAGAACGCGAGCAGCTCGCCCGGCAGCTCGTGACCGGCCGCCGCCAGCCGCGCCGCGAACTCGACGTGGGTCGCAGGCGGGCCGATGCGGCACACCGCAGGGGCGGCGGCGGCGAGCGCGCGCAGCTCGACCAGCTCGCGCCAGGTCGCCGCCGCCGCCGGCGGAAACCGCCGCGCCCGCTCGGCCTCCAGCCGCGGTCGCTCGGCCTCCAGCGGATCGAACCCGGCGCTGCGCACGGCATCCAGCACGCGCAGCGCGTCACCCGGCCGGTCGGCGAGCTCGTCGAGCGCGCGCCGCGCCACCGCCAGCGCCTCGGCGGCGAGCGCGTCGGCCTCGGCCCGCGCGATCACCCGGCCGCCGACCAGGCACACGCCGAGCTCGCCCAGCCGGCGGCGCAGCAGCCCCGCGAACGCCTCGATCGGCTGGGTCTCCAGCGCGGTCACCAGCTCGTGGATCACGACCCCAATGTAGCCGCGATCGCACCCCGGGCCGAACCGCCGCGCCGCCGGCGGGCGGCCGCGTGCGATCCCTGCGCACCGGGCGAGCTCGCTCGCGTCGGGCCGCGATTGCCGGGGCGCCCGGCACGCCGCGGCCTCGGCTCTGCTACCATCCCCCACGTCGGGGAGGCCCAGGCGGCGCCGCCGCCGAACCCGATCGGGGCGCCGCCGAACATCCAGGTGTTCTCGACGCAGCGGCTCCTGCTCGAGGATGGCCACGAGAACCAGCGCGCCGCCGGCAACGGCCAGGCCGGCGACGAGACCAGCGAGGATACGTCGATCACGTGGGATGGCACGACCGCCCATCCGTTCGGCCTGGCGGCCCCCGGACAGGTGCCGGCGGCGCTGCTGCGATAGCCGCGGCCCGCGGGCTCGGAGAGGTCGCCCCTCGAAGACTCGCAGGCTAGTGCCGGAAGTGCCGCATCCCGGTGAACAGCATCGCCAGGCCGTGCTCGTCGGCCGCGCGGATCACCTCGTCGTCGCGGACCGATCCGCCCGGCTGCGCGACCGCGACCGCGCCGGCCCCGGCCAGGACGTCGACCCCGTCGCGGAACGGGAAGAACGCGTCGGACGCGACCACCGCGCCGGCGAGCCGATCGCCCGCCTTGCGCTCGCAGATCCGCACCGAGTCGACCCGGCTCATCTGGCCGGCGCCGATCGCGACCGTGACCCCGTCCTTCGCGAACACGATCGCGTTGGACTTGACGTGCTTGGCGACCCGCCACGCGAACCCGAGATCGGCGCGCTCGGCGGCGGTCGGCGCGCGCGCGGTGGCGACCCGCACTGAGGCGAGGCCATCGGCGAGCTCGACCATGCCGTGGTCGACGGTCTGGACCAGCGCGCCGCCGGCGATCGTGCGCACCGACCACGCGAGCTCGTCGGTCGCCGGCCGCCACGCCCCGTGCGCCGCGACCAGCCGGAGGTTCTTCCGGCTCGCGAGCGCGTCGCGCGCCGCGGCCGAGTAGCCCGGCGCGACCACGCACTCGATGAAGGTCTCGGCCAGGAGCTTCGCGAGCGCCTCGTCGACCTCGCGGTTGACCGCGACGATGCCGCCGTACGCCGACAGCGCGTCGGCGTCGCGCGCCTTGCGGTACGCGGCCGCCAGATCGCGGTCGATCGCGACGCCGCACGGGTTGTTGTGCTTGACCACCACCGCGGCCGCAACGCCCTCTCCGGTGAGCTCGAGCGCCAGGCCGAGCGCGGCGTCGAGATCGAGGAGGTTGTTGTACGACAGCTGGCGGCCGCCCAGCACCTCGGCGGCGGCGATCGTCGGGCGCACCGAAGCGGTCGCCGGCAGCGGCGATCGCGCGTCGGCGTACAACGCGGCGCGCTGGTGCGGGTTCTCGCCGTAGCGCAGCTCGTACAGCCGCCGCCACTGGATGCCGAGCGTGTCGGGCAGCTCGCGGCGCGCCGGCGCAGCGTCGCGCTCCTCCGCCGCCGCATCGTCGACCGACGACAGGTACGCCGCGATGACGGCATCGTAGCCCGCGGTGTGGGCGAACGCCTTGCGCGCCAGCGCCAGCCGCTGCGCCGGCGACGGCCCGCCGGCCCGCAGCGCCTCGCCGACCCAGCCGTAATCCGCGGGGTCGACCACGACCGCGACCCGCTCGTGGTTCTTGGCGGCCGATCGCAGCATCGCCGGCCCGCCGATGTCGATGTTCTCGATCGCGTCGTGCAGCGAGGTCCCCGGCCGCGCGATCGTCGCCTCGAACGGATACAGGTTCGAGATCAGCACGTCGATCGGCAGGATCGCGTGGGCCGCCATCTCGCGCTGGTGCGCCGGCGTGGCGCGGCCGAGCAGGCCGCCGTGGATCCGCGGGTGCAGCGTCTTGACCCGGCCATCGAGGATCTCGGGTGCGCCGGTGTACGCCGACACCTGGATCACGGGGATCCCGGCCGCGGACAGCGCCGCCGCCGTGCCCCCGGTCGACAGGATCTCGCCGCCGAGCTCGTGGATCACCCGGGCCAGCTCGATCACGCCTGTCTTGTCGTGGACGGAAACCAGCGCGCGGACCATCGCGCGCGTATACCAACCGTGACGTGGACCGTCTACCGGCTCAGTCGTCGAGTTGCACCTTGCCGGCGAGCAGATCGGCGCCGAGCTCGTCGGGCGACGGCGATCCCATCTTCAGCTTCAGCAATCCGCGGACCTCGACCTGGCGGATCCGCTCGCGGGTCAGGTTCATGATCTCGCCGACCTCTTCCAGCGTGATCCCACCGCGCTCGGCGACGTCGAGCGCGCACGTGTGCTTGAGCTCCCACGGCTCGAGATCGGGGAAGTTGATCTTGATCGAACCGGTCTCGGGGTTGATGTCGAGATAGAGGTGGTGCTTGCACGCGACCCACGGGCACGGCCGCATCTCCTCGCGGCACTCGGCGCGCGAGGTCGGCCGCGGGATGTCGACCGGCGGGTACATCAGCGCGCCCTGGCGCAGCTCCTCGCGGGTCAGCCGCTTCATCGCGATCGTCTTGCTGCGCGGCCGGGTCCGCCGCCGCCGGCGCCGGACCTTGCGGCTGACCTCGGGCATGCCGGCGGCGGTGATCGCGGGATCGCCGTCGCCGTCCGCGTCGCCGGTGTCGTCCGCCGCGTCCGCCGCGCCGTCCTGGCCCTCGAGATCGTCCTCGTCCTCATCGTCACGGTTGTTCATCGCGAAATCTCCTGATCTGTCGGCGCGCCGGACTGCGCGTCGCGTCGCGCCGCCGGGCCACGTCGAGTGACGGTCCATGCGTTCATGTTCAGAGCAAGTCCTCGGCGCCGCCCGCGGCGCCGGCGAGACGGAGGCTGTCGGTACGTGGGGCGGCGAACCGCCGGGTCAGCTCGCCGAGCCGCTCGACCAGCCGATCGCCGTCGCGCCGGGCGTCGGCGAGCTTCTGCTCGAGCTCGCGGCGGAGCGCGGGGTCGAGCCTGGTGGCGTCGCCGGCGAGCCGCGACCACAGCTCGGCCAGGTGCTCGGCCACGCCCTCGACCAGGTCGGTGTAGAGCAGGAACTGCCCCTGGATCTCCTCGATCGTGTAGCCGTCGACCATCAGCTGCTTGACGGCGTTGATCCGGCGGACCGTCTTGGACGGGTAGACCCCGAGCGAGCCCCGGTGCTTGCCCTTGCGGCCGACCCGGCGGCTGCGCGGCAACAGCCCCTGCTGGACGTACTTGCGGAAGCTCGCCTCGGAGAACTTGATGCCGCGGCTGGTGAAGGCATCGACGATCTGCACGGCGGTGATCCCGTCGGGGTAGGTGCCTTCGATCGCGCGCAGCTCTTCCTCCTGCAGGAGCCCCGTGCGCGCCGGGGCGGCACCCGCGCGCGGCGTCTCGTCGTCGCGGCGCCGCGCGATGTCGGCGAGCACCGGGCGCCGGTGCGCGCGAAACGGCACGACCGCTCCGGTCGACGACATGCGTGTGGCCCAGCCTCGATGACGTGACAGCAACGGCTTCTCCCTCGGTGACTTCGTTCGCGTGAACCGATCGACGACGCACGCACGGCGATGACCGCGACGGCGGACTGCTCCCTCGAACAGCGCTCCAGTCCTTCCGTCTGCTGATCCCCGTACGGGCGTCGTCCATCTTCGAGGGCCGCCGGTGTTGCTGACGTCCAACGAAGTATTGTGACGATATTCGTCTGAATGGATTCCGTCAACAAGATGAATGCGGAAGGAATCAAGTTTTTACCTGGGACTCCGTTCAGGTCCGCGGCACGGCCAGCGACTCGCGCCAGCCGACGAGAACCGCTAGCGTTTGCTGGAAGTGCAGCGATTTCGCCGGCCGATCGATCGCGAAGCGGGGCGTCGCATCGCCCGGCTGCTGCTGCCGCTCGCGCTGCTGGCCGCGATGGCGGTCGCCATCGGCCTTGCCGGCGAATCCGCGGCCGACCTGGAGAACGGGGTGTTCACCTCCCGCCCGGACCACTTCCGGCTGGTCGTGCCGCGCGGCTGGCGGGCCAGCGATCAGTCGAGCTACCCGGGCCTCCGGCTGTGGATGGCGCGCGGCCAACCCCAGGGTCAGATCGAGCTGACCGCCGAGGCCTTCACCCGCGAGCTGTACTGCTCGTGGCCGGTCCCATGCCGGACCAGCCACGAGCTCCTGCCGTCGAAGTACGCCTGCGCGCTGCGCGCCAAGCTCACCGCGCTCCGCATGCACGTCGGGCCGACCGAGGCGGGGCCCAGGGAGAACGAGGCCGCCGGCCTGCCGTCGGTGTGGTTCGAGTACGACGACGGGCGGCACTTCCTGCGCCAGGCGATCGCGATCTCGTCGGACCGCGCGTTCAGCCTGGTGCTGTCCGCGCCGAGCAACGACGCGCGCGCCACCCACACCCGCGCGTTCGAGCAGGCGCTGCGCACGCTCCAGCTGCTCACCCCCGAGGAGACCCGCAGCGAGGCGACCGACGCCGCACCGCCCGTTCCCGGCGACGCGCCGCCGACCGACGCCGGCCTGATCGACGGCGCGGTGCTCGACGGCGGCGTGGTCTTCGAGTCCGCCCCGGCGCCCGCGATCAACCCGGTCGGCCCGTGCAAGTAGCCGGGCGTCCGGTCACTGCGCGAGCACGAACGCGCCGCCCAGGCCGGCCGCCATCTCCTCGGGCGTGATCTTGCCGTCGGCGTCGACGTCGAGCGCGAGGAACACCGCGAGCGAGCCGGCCCACTCCTCGCGGGTGATGAAGCCGTCGCCGTCGAGGTCGTAGGCGCGGAAGAACTCGCGGGCGGCGTCGCCGGCCCGGCACTTGCCCTGGAGCGCCCGGTGGCGCTCGCCGAGCAGCTTCTCGAGCGTGATCGCCGCCTTGGAGAACCCGGCGATGCCCTCGGCGAGCTTGTCGCGCGCCATCTTGTCGGCCTCGTGGGCCACGCGGAACGCGGCCTCGTCGAACGACAGCCGGGGGATGGCCATCGCGCGCGCCCGCTCGGGGTCGAGCTTGCGGACCAGCGCGCCGGTCTGGCTGCCGAGCTCCCCGAGCTCCCCGAGCTCCCCGAGCTCCCCGAGCTCCCCGAGCTCCCCGAGCTCCCCGAGCTCCCCGAGCTCCCCGAGCTCCCCGAGCTCTGTGAGGAAGTTGGGCGCGATGGTGAGCAGGTCGCAGCCGGCGAGCTCGACGATCTCGCCGAGGTTGCGGAAGCTCGCGCCCATCACCTCGGTCCGGTGACCGTGGTGCTTGAAGTAGCTGTAGATCCGGGTCACCGAGACGACGCCCGGGTCCTCGGCCGGCGGGTAGCTGTCGCGGCCCTCGGCCTTCTTGTACCAGTCGAGGATCCGGCCGACGAACGGGCTGATCAGGGTGACGCCGGCGTCGGCGCATGCGACTGCCTGGTGCATGCCGAACAGCAGCGTCAGGTTGCAGTGGATGCCCTCCTTCTCCAGGATCTCGGCGGCGCGGATGCCCTCCCAGGTCGACGCGATCTTGATCAGCACGCGGTCGCGGCTCGCGCCGGCGGCCTGGTAGAGCCCGATCAGGTGGTGGGCCTTGTCCACCGTCTTCGCGGTGTCGAACGACAGCCGCGCGTCGACCTCGGTCGACACCCGCCCCGGCACGATGTCGAGGATGCGCAGGCCGAACTCGATCGCCAGCCGGTCGATCGCCAGCGCGACGACCTTCGAGTCGTCGCCCCTGGCCTCGGTCTGCGCCCAGCGCAGCGCGCCGTCGACCACGTCGGCGTACTCCGGCATCTGCGCCGCCGCGACGAGCAACGACGGGTTGGTCGTCGCGTCGTGCGGCTTGAGCTTCTTGATCGAGTTGAAGTCGCCGCTGTCGGCGACCACGACGGTCATCGCAGCCAGTTGCTGCAGCAGTGTTTGCGTCATCGCGGTTTCCTGGTTCTGGCCGGGTTCTGGGTCGGACTACGTTCGCTCTCGAATGATATTGGCCTCGAATGCGCGCAGAAGCTCCTCCAGCACGGCGATCTCGGCGCGGATTTCAGCGCCGGTCTCGGTGTCGCCCACCGTGCGCAGCCGCGCATGGACCGCGACGTCCGAAACCGTCGGAACGATGTCGGCGTGCCGGGTCACCGCGGCCTCCGCGCTCTCGAAGTGGTGGTGCTGCGCCAGGTAGATCCGCTGCGCGTCGAGCACCAGCGAGAATCCCTTGTCGCCGTACGCCGCGGCGAACGCGCCGTCGATCGTGATCGCGCGACCCGAGCGCTTGACCGGGGTCTCGCCGGCCTCGAGCCGGACCGGGACGTGGCCGTTGACCAGGAAGCCGTTCACCGGGTCGACGCCGAACTCGGCGAGCATCCGCGCGCAGAACGCCGGGTCGTGGATCAGCTTGAAGTAGGGATTCTTGACCTCCTCGTGGGTCGCCCGATCGGCGACCAGGTAGGTCTCGAAGGTCGCCATCCGGTCCTTGCCGAAGCACGGCGACCGCGGGCCGGTCCACAGGTAGAAGATCAGGTCGCGGTCGAGCTCGGCGACCTCGTCGATCCCCTTGCGGAGCGCGCAGTGGAACGCGCGCTGGACCACGCGCTCGAACGCGTCGAACAGCGCCTTGCCGCGCCGCGGCTCGCCATCGACCACCATCGCGAGCGGCTCGCCGGCGTCGTCGACCGGCACGCAGCCGTGGAAGATCGCGCACAGGTCGCGGCGCAGCGCCATCTGGCCGTGCGAGACCACGAACGCCATCTGGCTCCCCAGCGTCCGGCTCGACGTGAACTCGCCGGTCAGCTCGGCCAGGCAGCGGGCCTCGCCGTCCGACAGCTCGCACGGATCGCTCCAGTCGACGGTCGGGAACCGGGTGTCGCGCAGCGGGTGGCGCACGCCGTCGATGTCGACCGTGCCGGCCGCGGGATCGACCCGGCGCAGCAGCGCGCGGTGGCCGAGCTGCCACTCCGGCCGGCGGTCGAACAGCTTGCCCTCGAGCTTGAACTGCAGGATCGAGATCGCCTTGTGCATCCGCGCCAGCGCGACTCCGTCCTCGGCGTCGCCCTTGACCCGGAAGCAGTCCGCCGGATCGCCGGCGTAGGCCTCGCGCGCCAGCCGCCGGAGCGGCTCGAGCGGGATGCCGTAGCCGTCCTCGAGCTGGGCGAGCCGCTGGTAGCGCAGCGACAGCCGGATCACGGTCGCGATCGCGGCCGGGTGCCCCAGCGTCGCGGCGAGCCAGTTCGCGTCGTGGTTGCCCCAGGTGATCGCGACGTGCGGTTGTGCGGCGATCGCGTCGATCACGCGGTCGATCCGTGGGCCGCGGTCACCGAGGTCGCCGGCGACCACCAGCTCGCCGACCGCGAGGTTGCGGATCACCCGGGCGATCAGCGCGACCAGATCGCCGTCGCGGTCGTGGTCGAGGAACGGCTGGAGCAGCCGGCCCAGGAACTCGGGCTGGCGGGCCAGCTCGTTGGCGAACGCCAGCTCGCGGAACACCTCGTCGAACGGATCGGGGATGATCCTGGCGACGTACTTGAGCGAGTAGTGGCGCGCGAGGTCGCGGATCACCACCGCCGCGTGGCCGGCGACCCAGTGCAGCAGCTCGCGCCGGCGCTCGGCGGACTCCTGCCGGACCAGCATCGCCCAGGTCTCGCGCGGGTAGTACGTCAGGGTGAGCAGCTGGTCGATCGATTCCCCCGGCGCCTCGCCGTCGAGCCGGCCCGCGAACAGCCGCTCGAACAGCGGCCGCAAGCTGCCCGAGGCGTTGTTGATCACCTGGCGCAGCTTGACGTGCTCGCCGTGGACGTCGCTGACCACGTGGACGGTGGGCTTGGGCAGGGTCAGCACCGCCTGCAGGTTGGCGAGCTCGGCGAGCACCGCCCGCGCGTCGGGGAACCGCCGCGCGAGGATCTGGAGGTAGGTCAGCGCCATCGTGGACTCCGTCATCGCCATTCGTCGATCAGGTTGGCGACCAGCGCCGTCCATCCGGTCTGGTGACTCGCGCCGATCCCGGCGCCGTTGTCGCCGTGGAAGTACTCGTAGAACAGCAGCTGATCGCGCCAGTGCGGATCGTCGGCGAACCTCGGCGCGCCGCCGAACACCGGCCGCTGCCCGCGCTCGTCGAGCAAGAAGATGGCGATCAGCCGGCGGGCGAGATCGCGCGCCAGCGCGGGCAGCGCGATCAGCTGCGCTGCGCCCGGCGCCGGCACGGCGTAGCTCGGGCCCAGCGCGGTGGCGAGCTTGCGCAGCGACTCGATGATCAGGAACGTCGTCGGGAACCAGATCGGGCCACGCCAGTTGGAGTTGCCGCCCTTGAGCTTGACCGTCGACTCGGCCGGCTCGTACGCGACGCTGCGACCGCCCCACTGGAACGGATGGGCGCCGTGCAGCTTGGACAGCGAGCGCACGCCGTAGCGCGACAGGAACTCGCGCTCGTCGAAGATGTGGCCGAGCAGGCGCACCAGCTGTGAGGTATCGACGATCGTGAGCAGGAAGGTCGACTTGCCGTCGGGCCGCTGGATGGGATGGATCACGTCGTCCACCAGCGACCGGCGGTTCTTGAGGAACCAGGTCAGGTTCGCGGTGAACTCCTTGAACGGCTCGATCCACTCGACCTCCAGCCGCTCGACCGCGAACAGCGGGATCAGCCCGACCAGCGAGCGGACCCGGAACTTCTGCGAGCTGCCGTCGGGGTAGCGCAGCACGTCGTAGAAGAACCCGTCCTCGGCGTCGAACAGCGGCGCGCCGTCGACCATCTGCTTCATCGCGTGCGCGACGTACACGTAGTGCTGGAGGAACTTCGACGCCAGCCCCTCGTACACCGGGTTGTCGCGCGCAAGCTCGAGCGCGATCCGCATCAGGTTGAGGCAGAACATCCCCATCCAGCCGGTCGCGTCGGACTGCTCGAGCACCGCGCCGCCCGGCCCGGGCTCGCTGCGATCGAGCACGGTGATGTTGTCGAGGCCGAGGAACCCGCCCTCGAACACGTTGTTGCCGTCGCGGTCGACCTTGTTGACCCAGCTCGCGAAGTTGATCAGCAGCTTGTGGAAGCAGCGCTCCAGCCACTCGCGATCGGCGTGCCCGTTCCGGATCCGGTCCATGTTGTAGACCCGCCACACCGCCCAGGCATGGACCGGCGGGTTGAGATCGCCGAACTCCCACTCGTAGGCCGGCAGCTGGCCGCTCGGGTGCTGGAACTGCTCGAACAGCAGCATCCACAGCTGGTCCTTGGCGAACCGGGCGTCGACCAGCGCGAACGCGACCGCCTGGAACGCGAGGTCCCACGCGGCGAACCACGGGTACTCCCACTTGTCGGGCATCGACATCACCCGCATCGAGTTGAGGTGGCGCCAGTGCGCGTTGCGGAGCCGGTGACGGCTGGCCGGCGGGGGGCACGCCGGGTCATCACCATCGAGCCAGCGCGCGACGTCGAACAGATAGCTCTGCTTGCTCCACAGCAGACCGGCCAGCGCCCGGCGCTGGACCAGCCGCTCGTCGGCGGTCGCCCCGGGCGGCGCCAGACCCGCGTAGAACCGGTCGGCCTCGGCCTTGCGCTCGGCGATGATCGTGTCGACCGCGGTCAGCGCCGCAGGCGTCGGCCGGTCGGTGAACCGCAGGCGCAAGGTCACGCAGCCGCCGGCCGGCACCACGTGGCGGTAGTGCAGCGCCGCCCTGGTGCCGCGGCCGTCGGGCCGGACCGTCGTCGGATCGGCTTCGCACAGCGCGCGGTGGAACGCGTCCTTGGTGTGTCGCTTGCGGCTGGCGTGGCCGGGGCCGTACGCGCGCTCGCCGTGGGTCTCGTTGTCGGTGAACAGCGCTGGCGCCGCCGGCCCGTACAGGTAGCGCGTCCCGAGCCGGTAATGCGCCGGGATGCTGGGATCCACGGGCAGGTCGGTGTCATCGGCGATCAGGCACACGCCGCCGCCGCGCTCGCACGTGATCGCCGGCTCGCGTCCGGCCACCGGACCCCAGGCCCACGTGTTGCGGAACCACAAGGTCGGCAGCACGTGCAGCGGCGCCGGGTCGGGGCCGCGGTTGTGCGCGGTGATCCGGATCGCGATGTCCTCCGGATCGGCCTTGGCGTACTCGATGACCACGTCGAAGTAGCGATCGGCGTCGAACACGCCGGTGTCGATCAGCTCGTACTCCGGACCGTCCACGCCCCGGCGCTGGTTGTGCTCGACCAGCTCGCGATACGGAAACGCCGCCTGCGGGTACTTGTAGAGCAGGCACATGTACGCGTGGCTCGGCAGGTTGTCGACGTGGAAGTAGTACTCCTTGACGTCCTCGCCGTGGTTGCCCTCGTGCGGCGTCACCCCGAACAGCCGTTCCTTGAGGTGCGGATCGCGCTCGTTCCACAGGGTCGGGGCAAAGCACAGCAGCTGGTAGCGATCGCAGATCCCGGCGATGCCGTCCTCGCCCCAGCGGTACGCCTTGGCGCGTGCGCGATCGTAGGTCAGATAGCCCCACGCGTCGCCATCGTGAGAGTAATCCTCGCGCACCGTGCCCCACGCGCGGTCGGAGACATACGGCCCCCAGCGTCGCCATCCGGCGACGTCGTCGACGATCTCGCGCAGCCGCTCGCGCTCGCGGTCGGCCGGCTCGCTCTCCGCCGGCACCCTCGGCGACTCCACGTGCTTCATCTCACCACCGCCATACCACCGCCCCGGGCGCGAAGGGTGGGCCTGGAGGTTCGAACCGCGTGACGAATCGCGGCGGTCCCCCTGCGTCGCTTCACGGAAACGCCTACGCGGCGGCGCCAGGACGGTCACGGGAGCCACGCGAGCTCGCGCCGGGCTCAGACCTTGAGCCCCAGCGCGAACCGCAGCGCGGCGTCGATCTCGTCGAGCTTTGCGCGCGACAGCGTCGCGATCCGTGCGCGGAGGGTGGTCCGAGGGATCGTGACGAGCTCGTCGGCGTTCGCCACCCCGACCTTCGGCAAGCCCTCCGAAGGACCGACGCGAACCTCGGTCGGAATTCCGCGAACGGTGCGGGTCACCGCCACCACGGTCACCCGGGTCTTGATCGCGTAGGCCTCGTCCCGCGAGACCAGGACGACAGGGCGCTTCCCGATGGGCGCGGGGAACTGCGCCCAGTAGATGTCGCCGCGGCGCACTACCAGTCCTCCGCGGCAAGCCCCTCGGCCCAGGCGTCGACCATCGCGCGCGCCTCGCGGGCGTTGTCCGGCTGATCCGCGTAGCCGCGGACGTACTGGGCGACTCGATCGTCTCCCTCGCGCGCGGCGAGCCACATCGCGAGCGCCTCCTGCACGGCCTCGCTCCGGTTGAGCCGCAGCTGCTTGCGCACCCGCTCCAGGGCGGCGTACTGGCTCGCCGGGAGGCTGGTCGCGATCTTCTTCGCGTTCATACTTCCTACATACCACGAGATCCTCTGCCGGACGGCAGCCAGCTCGATGCGTCGAGTTCGTCGTCGCCTCCCGCGTGGTGCCCGAGCGCAGCTCTACAGCCGAAGATCCGGATCCGCCTGCCCGCGCAGGTGAGATCGCGAACCGTGATCCGGTCCTGCCAGCTCTGTCCTGTTCGCGGCGCAGATCGAACATCACCAGGAACCCTTCGTCGAGCCCGGCGAGGTCGAGATAGCCGGCAAGCGGGTCGAGGGCGTCGGTCTCGATGTCGCGGCGGAGCTTGACCTCGACGGCGTGCTGCGCGCCGCGCCGGTGGATCATCAAGTCCAGCGCGCGGCGGCCGAGGCCGTACTCGCGCTCGATGCGGCCCCGCCGTTCCTGCGGGAATGCCGGGGTTACCTCGGGTCCACCCGCGGGGTCCACCTGCGGGATGGCTCACGTGCACTCAAACCTCCATACGCTCGACGGCGAGCGGCCGGCACGGTATCTTCCTTGAAACCAGTCATGCTCGCGTCGTCTGCTGAGGCTGTCCCCGCACCGTTGCTCGCGCGAATCATCGAAGTGATGCGCCCCGAGCAGATCTGGCTGTTCGGCAGCCGGGCGAGAGGAGGCGCGCGTCCCACGAGCGATTGGGACCTGCTCGTCGTCGTCTCCGATGACGCCACCGACGACGAGCTCGACGTCGTGCACGCATGGCAAGCAGTACGGGATCTCAGGATCCCCGCAGACGTAATCCCGGTGCGCCGGAGCGAGTTTGAGGAGGCGCGCGACCACGCGGGGACGCTCGTTCGCACCGTGGTCGGCGAGGGTATGCAGATCTATGCCCGCTGATCCGGTGGTCGCGGGCTACCTTGCGGCGGTTGCCGACGATCTCGACGCCACCCGGCGCCTCGCTGCTCCACCGGCGAACCGCCTCGCTGCGTATCACCTGCAGCAGGCCGCCGAGAAGCTCGTCAAGGCGGTCCTCGTGCACCGGAGGATTCATCCTGGGATCGAGCATCGTATCGACGTGCTCGTGCGCATGCTCGATCCATCGGATCCATGGCAGCCGCTGCTCGACCCTCTCGATCGGTTCACGCCGTATGCGACGACGTACCGGTATCCGAGCTCGACGGGTCGCTTGAAGGCAGGGCCGAATACGTCCAATGTACTTGCCGAGGCGAGCGAGATCGAGAAGCTCCTTGATCGTGCGCGCCGCGAGTTCAGCGCTATCTGACTCTGAGCTGAGCGGGATGCTCAACAGCCGACGATCCGGATCCGCTTGCCGGCGTGGGTCACGTCGCGGACCGCGATCAGCTCGAGCACGCGTCCGAGCTGCGGCTCCGGCGGCAGCATGTAGTGCTCGCCGGGAAAGCACGGGCCGGCGGTGTTGAAGGACGGGCGCACCTGGTCATCGTACTCGGGACATGGCGGATGTGCCCTGGTGGTCCACCGCGCGCGCCGTGAACGTCGCCTCCGGGAGGTCGTCTTGCCCGGCGAACCATGGTTTGCTCCCGGCATGTCCGCCCTGACCCGGTCACCTGCGTGGCAAGCCCTGCTCGCGCATCAATCCTCGCTCGCGGCCACCACGATGCGCGAGCTGTTCGCCGCCGACCCGCAGCGGTTCGCCCGGATGTCGCGCGAGGTCTGCGGCCTGTTGATCGACTGGTCCAAGCACCGGGCGACCGACGAGACCTGGCGGCTGCTGATCGCGCTCGCCGAGCAGGCCGACGTCGCGGGCTGGCGCGACCGGATGTTCTCGGGCGACAAGATCAACGTCACCGAGGGTCGCGCGGTGCTGCACGTCGCGCTGCGCAACCGCTCGAACCGGCCGATCCGGGTCGACGGCGTCGACGTCATGCCCCAGGTCAATGCGGTGCTGGCCAAGATGCGCGACTTCACCGAGCGCGTGCGCAGCGGCGCGTGGCAGGGCTCCACCGGGAAGTCGATCACCGACATCGTCAACATCGGGATCGGCGGCTCGGATCTCGGGCCGGTGATGGTGACCGAGGCGCTGAGGCCGTCCTGGAAGCCCGGGATGCGCGCGCACTTCGTGTCCAACGTCGACGGCACCCACCTCGCCGAGACCGTCGCGGACCTCGATCCGGAGCGCACGCTGTTCATCGTGGCGTCCAAGACGTTCACCACCCAGGAGACCCTGACCAACGCGCGCTCGGCGCGGGCCTGGCTGCTCGACAAGCTGCGCGCCGGCAATGACGCGGTCGCCCGGCACTTCGTGGCGCTGTCGACCAACGCCAAGGAGGTCGCCGGGTTCGGCATCGACACCGCCAACATGTTCGAGTTCTGGGACTGGGTCGGCGGCCGCTACTCGCTGTGGAGCGCGATCGGGCTGTCGATCGCGTGCGTGATCGGCATGGACCGCTTCGAGGAGCTGCTCGACGGCGGCCACGCGATGGACGAGCACTTCCGCACCGCGCCGCTGGCCGAGAATGCGCCGGTGATCCTCGGCCTGCTCGGCGTCTGGTACGCCAACTTCTGTGGCGCCGAGACCCACGCGATCCTGCCCTACGATCAGGACCTGCACCGGTTCGCGGCGTACTTCCAGCAGAGCGACATGGAGTCCAACGGCAAGGGGGTCGACCGCGACAGCCACCGTGTCGACTACACGACCGGGCCGGTGATCTGGGGCGAGCCCGGCACCAACGGCCAGCACGCGTTCTACCAGCTGATCCACCAGGGCACGCGGCTGATCCCGTGCGACTTCATCGCCCCGATCGAGACCCACCACCCGATCGGCCGCCACCACGAGATCCTGCTCGCCAACTTCTTCGCGCAGACCGAGGCGCTGATGACGGGCAAGACTCCCGACGAGGCGCGCGCCGAGCTGGTCGCCGCCCGGCTCTCCGAGGACGAGATCGCCCGGCTGGTGCCGCACAAGACCTTCCCCGGTAACCGGCCGACCACGTCGATCGTAGCCCAGAGGATCACACCGCGGACGCTCGGCTCGCTGATCGCGATGTACGAGCACAAGATCTTCGTGCAAGGCATCCTCTGGAACATCAACAGCTTCGATCAGTGGGGCGTCGAGCTCGGCAAGCAGCTCGCCTCGCGGATCCTGCCCGAGCTCGGCGGCGACGCGCCGGTGACCGGGCACGACGCGTCGACCAACGGCCTGATCAACTACTACAAGGCGCGCCGCCCGCGCTGAGCCCGGACCGCCCCGGCGATCGAGGCAGCTGGCCCCATGGCCCAGCTCGCGCGGATTTCACGATGACTCGACCCACGCTGCGATGCGCGCGTGGGATAACCCAGGAGACAACCATGCAGCTCGGAATGATCGGACTTGGCCGGATGGGCGCGAACATGGCCCGCCGGCTCATGCGCGGTGGCCACCAGTGCGTCGTCTACGATCGCAGTCCGGACGCGGTGAAGGCGCTCGCCGCCGAGGGCGGCACCGGCGCCGACTCGCTCGCCGCGCTGGTCCGGGGCCTGACCAGGCCGCGCGGCGTGTGGGTGATGGTCCCGGCCGGCGCGCCGACCGAGTCGACCGTGACCGAGCTCGCCGGCCTGCTCGAGCCCGGCGACACCATCATCGACGGCGGCAACACCTACTTCAAGGACGACATCCGGCGCGCCACGGCGCTGGTGCCCCGCCAGATCACCTACGTCGACGCCGGCACCAGCGGCGGCGTGTTCGGCCTCGAGCGCGGCTACTGCCTGATGATCGGGGGCGACACCGCGGCGGTGCAGCGGCTCGACCCGATCTTCAAGACCCTGGCGCCCGGCCGCGGCAACGTCGAGCGCACACTGGGCTGCGACAAGGTGCCGTCGCCGGGCACCGCCGAGGACGGCTATCTGCACTGCGGCTCGGTCGGCGCCGGTCACTTCGTCAAGATGGTCCACAACGGCATCGAGTACGGCATCATGCAGGCGATCGCCGAGGGCTTCGACATCATGCGCGGGGCCGCCAACCCGACCGTCGCCGAGGGCGACCGGCTCGCCGACCTGCCGGTCGCCGAGATCGCCGAGGTCTGGCGGCGCGGCAGCGTGCTGTCGTCGTGGCTGATCGACCTCACCGCGCGCGCGCTGCTCGACGACCCCGCGCTCCACAAGTTCTCCGGACACGTCCAGGACTCCGGCGAGGGCCGGTGGACCGTGCAGGCCGCGATCGAGGAGGCGGTCCCCGCCGAGGTGATCGCAGCGTCGCTGTTCACCCGGTTCCGGTCGCGTCAGGACGCGTCGTTCGCCGAGAAGCTGCTGTCGGCGATGCGCTTCCAGTTCGGCGGCCATGTCGAGCGCCCGACCGGTGGGTGACGGCGGATGATGGCACCCCCGATCCGCCGGTTCGCCGATCTCGACGCGCTCAGCGGGGCGGCCGCCGACGACCTCGCCGCGATCGCGCGCACCTGCGCCGCCGAGCGCGGCGTCTGCCACATCGCGCTGTCGGGCGGCTCGACCCCGCGCCGGCTGTTCCAGCTCCTGGTCCGGCGCGGCCCCGACGCCCTGCCGTGGCGCCAGCTCGCGCTGTGGTGGGGCGACGAGCGCACCGTGCCGCCCGATCACCCCGACTCCAACTACCGGATGGCCCGCGAGGCGCTGATCGATCCGGCGGCGGCGTTCGGCCTCGGCCCCGCGCAGGTCCACCGGATCACCGCCGAGCTCGCCGTCCCCGCCGCGGCCGCCGCCGACTACGAGCGCGAGCTGGTCGCCGCGCTCGGCGCGCCGCCGCGGTTCGATCTCGTGCTGCTGGGGATGGGGCCCGACGGCCACACCGCCTCGCTGTTCCCGGGGAGCCCCGCGCTCGGCGAGACCGCGCACTGGGTGGTCGCCAACCCCGTGACCTCGCCGCTGGTCCACGGCACCGCGACCCGCATCACGCTGACCGCCCCGGCGATCAACGCCGCGCGCCGCGTCCGGTTCCTGGTCGCCGGCGCCGACAAGGCCGCCGCGCTCGCCCAGGTCCTCGCGGGATCGCGCGACCCCGCCCGCTACCCGGCGCAGCTCGTCGCTCCGGAGTCCGGCGATCTGCGGTGGTTGGTCGATGAGGCCGCCGCCTCGGCCTTCGCTGCGGTGGCACCCGCGTGACCGGCGCGGGGATCCTCGCAGCCGGACGTCCCTGCGCTTGCGTCACGAGGCCCGTTGCGGTCCCGGGGGCGCCCGCGGCATGTTGTTCTTGGCTTGGCCCTGGTTCTGGCCCTGGAGGTGACTCGTGATCCTCGCCGGTGACATCGGCGGCACCAAGACCGTGCTCGCCCTGTGCGATGCTGCGCCGCCCCCGGGCGCCACGACCCCCGGCGCGCTGATGTTCACGATCGTCCGCGAGCAGGTCTACCCGTGCGCCGACTATCCCTCCCTGGAGGCCGTGCTCGCCGCCTTCCTCCCGGCCGGCACCCCGCCCGGCCCGCACGGCGTGACCGCGGCGTGTTTCGGCGTCGCCGGCCCGGTCGTCGACGGCGCCGCCCAGATCACCAACCTGCCCTGGCGGATCGAGGCCGCCGCGCTGACCGACCAGCTCGGCGTCCCGGTCGCGCTGCTCAACGACCTCCAGGCCACCGCGCTCGGCGCGCTCGTGCTGCCCGCCACCGCGTTCGCCGTCCTCCAGGCCGAGGCCACCGCCACCCCCGGCGGCGCGATCGCCGTGATCGCCCCCGGCACCGGCCTGGGCGAGTCGCTGCTCGTCCACGACGGCGTGCGCTACCGCGCCCTGCCCTCCGAGGGCGGCCACGCCGACTTCGCCCCCGGCACCGACGACGAGATCGGCCTGCTTCACTACCTGCGCGGCCTGCACGGCGGCCACGTCAGCTACGAGCGCGTGCTGTCCGGCGCCGGCATCGGCGACCTCTACGGGTTCGTGCGCGCCGCCACCGGCGCCGTCGAGCCGGCCTGGCTCACCGCCGAGCTCGCCGCCGGCGACCGCAACGCCGTGATCTCTCATGTCGCCCTCGCGGGCCGCGATCCGGCCTGCGTCCGAGCGCTCGACATGTTCGTCGAGATCCTCGGCGCCGAGGCCGGCAACCTCGCGCTCCGCGGCCTGGCGACCGGCGGCGTCGTGATCGGCGGCGGCATTCCCCCCAAGATCCTCGCCGCGCTCCAGCACCGCCGCTTCCTCGAGCGCTTCACCGCCAAGGGCCGGTTCTCCGCGTGGATGGCCAGCCTCGGCGTCCGCGTCACCCTCGAACCCCGCGCCGCGCTGTTCGGCGCCGCCCACCACGCAGCCACCCACAAGGACGCACGCCCATGAGCGAACCCCAGCCGCCCGCCTCGCCCGCGCCGCCCGCGCCGTCCTCTGGCCCCGCGGCGTCGGTGTCCGTCAAGTCCTCGGTGACCGGCGAGATCCTCGGCGAAGTCACCACCAAGCGGCGCCGGCCGGACCCCACCGCGATCGTGATCTTCGGCGCCACCGGCGACCTCGCCGGCCGCAAGCTCGCCCCCGCGCTCTACAACCTGATGCTCGACACCGCGCTGACCGATCCGACCGTGATCATCGGCGTCAGCCGCGGCGAGCTCACCGCCCCGCAGTTCGCCGACCATCTCCGCCCGCGGGTCACCGAGTTCTCGCGCCGCAAGGTCGAGCCCGCGATGTGGGACCGGTTCGCCAGCACGCTCGACTTCGTCGGCGGCGAGTTCGACAGCGACGCCACCTACACCGCGCTCAAGGCCAGGCTCGACGGTGCCGCGGCCCAGGGCACCCGCGGCAACCGCATGTTCTACCTCTCGACCCCACCGTCGGTGTTCCCCGTGATCCTGCAGAAGCTCCAGCAGCACGGCCTGATCGAGCGCGCCGCCCAGCGCTCCGGCAAGCCGGCGTGCCGCGTGATCGTCGAGAAGCCGTTCGGCCGCGACCTCGCCTCCGCGCGCCAGCTCAACGAGATGATCAGCAGCTATCTCGACGAGTCGCAGATCTACCGGATCGACCACTACCTGGGCAAGGAGACCGTCCAGAACATCCTGGTGTTCCGGTTCGGCAACTCGATCTTCGAGCCGATCTGGAACCGCAACCACGTCGACTGCGTCGAGATCACCGCCGCCGAATCGATCGGCATCGAGGGCCGCGGCGCGTTCTACGAGGCCACCGGCGTGGTCCGCGACATCATCCAGAACCACCTGCTCCAGGTCATGTCGCTGGTCACCATGGAGGTCCCGGCCTCGTTCGCGGCCGACGACATCCGCGACGAGAAGTCCCAGGTCCTGCGCTCGGTCCGCAAGCTCGACCTCAACGACGTCGCCAACCACTGCGTGCGCGGCCAGTACCGCGGCTACCGCGACGAGGAGGGCGTCGCCCCCGACTCCCAGACCCCGACCTACGCCGCGATGCGCTTCATGATCGACAGCTGGCGCTGGCAGGGCGTGCCGTTCTACCTGCGCGCCGGCAAGCGGCTCGCCGAGCGCGTCACCGAGGTCAACATCCACTTCCGCGCCGTCCCGCTCGTCCTGTTCAAGGAGGAGGCCGCCGGCTCCGTGCTCCAGCCCGCGATGCTCACCCTGCGCATCCAGCCCCACGAGGGCATCTCGCTCAGGTTCGTCGCCAAGGTCCCCGGCGAGAACATCAACGTCGGCAACGTCGTCATGACCATGACCTACGCCGACGCCTTCAAGCGCCCGATCTCCGAGGCCTACGAGCGCCTCCTGCTCGACTGCCTGCGCGGCGACGCCACCCTGTTCAACCGCCGCGACTCGGTCGACCGCGCCTGGGAGCTGATCCAGCCGGTGCTCCAGATCTGGGAAGCCACCCCGGGCGTCCACCTCTACGAGCCCGGCTCCCCCGGCCCGGCCGCCGCCGACGAGATCATCGCGCGCGACGGCCACTGCTGGCGCGACCTGAGCCGCGGCTGAGCCGGCGCCACTCCCGGGCGCAGTTCGCGGTAAGCTTCGTTTTGGACGAACCAGCCCAGGCCCATGAAGCTCGAGTACCTCAAGCTGACCAACTTCCGCGGCTTCCGCGAGTTCGAGATCACCTTCGACCCGCAGTTCACCGTCCTGCTCGGCGGTAACATGGCCGGAAAGACCGCCGTTCTCGAGGCGGCAGCCTTCGTGTTGCGTCACCTCCTGGGCTCGGCAGAGACCCGCGAGATCGAAGATGACGAGGTCCATCACATCGTTGTCAGTAGCGGTGGCATTCCACAGCTTCAGCCACAATTTCCTGTCGCGCTCGAAGCAAAGCTCGCCGACGAGCGCTTTCAGGGAGGATCGGCAGTATGGAACCTCTACTGCAACGCGAGAGACAGAGGCACGGGGGTTGAGGAAGCCCCATATACACTTCTGAACTATCCGCTCAATGAAGATCTCCCCGTCCTTGCGTATTACGGAGCGCACCGCAACTGGAACAAGAGACAGGCTGCCCAAGACCTCCGGGGCATAGGCAATCGCTACGATGGGTATGTAGGCGCATTCGATGTTCGATCCGCCCACGCGATGATGGCGGGGTGGATACGGAAGCAAACCTATGTGGAGTTGCAAAAGGGCAATCGGTATGTTCAGCCTCAGCTCGCAGCGGTAGAAGCGGCGGTCGGATCCTGTATCGAGGGGCTGAAGCGGTTCTGGTTCGACGTGGAGTCCGATGACCTTCGGCTGGAGCTCAACGATGGAGATATTCGGCCATTTTACATGCTCAGCGAGGGATACCGCAACACGGTCGCGCTGGTGGCGGACATCGGCTGGCGAGCTTCTGTGCTCAATCCTCATCACGGTCCCAGCGCTCATCAGCTCACTGAAGGCATCGTCTTGATCGACGAGCTCGACCTCCACCTGCATCCCGCCTGGCAGCGAAGCATCGTGGCGGACCTACGCCGGACGTTCCCGAAGATCCAGTTCATCGTCACGACGCACTCGCCACAGATTGTTGCGAGCGTGTCACGATCGCAGATCCGTTTGCTCGAACGCAACCGACTCGTCGCAGAAGCAGCCTACGTACAAGGCCGCTCCTCTGACGAGATCCTGGAAGACGTGTTCGGAGTCACGGCGCGCCCTAAAGCCGTCCAGGCTGAGATCGATGCGCTGTATCGACTCATCGAAGACGAAGACTTCGTTGCTGCACGCCAGCAGATGGCTGCACTCGAGGAACGCCTTGGGCCCGACGACACCGCGATGCAGCGAGCGCGCTGGATCCTCGATAGCGAGGAACTGCAGTCGAATGGCAAGCCTGCTGCAGCGCCATGATCCGCTACACGAAGGGCCCAGCGCCGAGGCAGCTGACGACGCTGACGGCAACGCCGAGAATGGGCTGGGATGGCCTGGGAGCGGCCGACCGTGCTCCGATCCGAGCCGCGTTGGTCCGCGATCAGGGCTGGCTATGCGCCTACTGTCAGCGCCGCATCACGCCGGAAGAAAACGCGCAGACAGGGCGCAGCCAGATGAAGATCGAGCATTGGCTGCCTCGCAATCCGGAGGGATCTGACGCACGCTCCGGAACAACCGACCATCACTTCTTGTGGTCCCATCTGCTCGGCGTGTGCCTCGGCGTGTCGTCCGATCCGGAAGCGCCATCAGCCCGCATCTCGCACTGTGATACCAGCCGCGGCAACGCTGACCTCTTCCTGCACCCTGTCGACGGACAGGGCCCCGACCCGCGCGACCACTTACGATACACTCAAGCAGGCATGGTCGAGCCCGCCAAGCCGGACCCGCGCGTCGACGCTGACATCCGCGCGTTGAACCTCAACGCGCCACAGCTCCGACGAGGTCGACAGGAAGCTCTGGATGAGATCCGAAAGCGCCTGGATAAGTCCGGCTACTCGCTCAGCGAGTTGAAGAAGATCGCACAAGAGTACCAGATCTCATCAGGCATACGCATGCCTGAACATGCTGAGTCTGTTCGATATTACGTCTTCAAGAAGCTGCGAAGTCGCGGCGAAATAGCCTAGATGCTGAGGATGCAAGAGCTCGACGCTGATGCCCAACGATTCCGCGGAATCGCCTGGCAGCGTCGGGTTGGACCCCACGGCGCCCGGCACCGGCGGCTCTGCGCGACCTCGCCCGCGGCCGAGCCGGGCGATCACCTCGGGTCCGGGACCGCGAGCGGCGCACGATGGGGCTCCCGGCCACCCGCGCGCACCGTCGGCGGGCCGAGTCCGTACTGCACGCCGATGTCGAGCTCGACCTCGATCCCGTCGGGCAGCGGCCCGTCGGGCAGCGCAGATCTTCGGCGTCGGCCTGGGGACCGTCAACGCGCCGATCACCAACACGGCGGTGTCCGGGATGCCCCGGTCGCAGGCGGCGCTCGCAGCGGCCGTCACGTCGACCAGCCGGCAGGTGGGAGCATCGCTCGGGGTCGCGCTCGCCGGTTCGCTCGCGAATGCCGGGATCGAGTCCGCGCACCGGGCCGACTTCGCCGACGCCACCCACCCCGTGTTCTGGGTGATCGCTGGATTCGGGGTAGCCATCGTCGTGCTCGGCCTCGCATCCACCGGCGCGCGCGCGAAGGCGAGCGCGGTCGCGTGGATCCGCCACACCACCGATCCGAGCGTGGTGCGCTGAGACCAACGCGCTTGCGGCGGTTCCGCAGGTCCGCGGAATCGCCAGGCAGCCGCCCGCCGCGCGCACCCCGCGACAGGGCTGCGGCATCCCAGGTACCGGTACCCCGTGGCTTCCGCTGGACCCTCTGTGAACGATTCCCCGCGCCCGGCACAGCCAGCTGGCCGCCGCACGCTAGGCTTGGGCATGGTCGGCCGCCTGGGTCGCGCGCTCAAGCACCGCAACTACCGGCTGTTCTTCGCGGGCCAGGGGATCTCGGTGATCGGCACCTGGCTGACCCGGTTCGCGATGGTGTGGATGGCGTACGACCTGACCCACTCGGCGCTGATGCTCGGCCTCGTCGGGTTCTTCGGGCAGGCGCCGACGTCGATCCTCGCACCGTTCGCCGGGGTGATGGTCGACCGCTGGAACCGCCACCGGACGATCATCGTCACCCAGATCGCGGCGATGCTGCAGTCCGCGGCGCTGGCGTTCTTCGCGTGGACCCACATGACGGTGTGGCACCTGATCGTGCTCGGCGCGGTCCAGGGGGTGATCAACGCGTTCGACCTGCCGGCGCGCCAGTCGTTCCTCGGTCAGATGATCGAGGACCGCGCCGATCTCCCCAACGCGATCGCGCTGAACTCGTCGATCGTCAACGCGGCGCGGCTGATCGGCCCGGTGATCGCCGCCGCGCTGGTCGCCGCGTGGGGCGTCGCGGTCTGCTTCACGATCGACGCGGCGAGCTACCTCGCCGTGATCGGGTCACTGCTGGCGATGCAGATCAAGCCGCGGCCGGTGGCGGCGCGAGCTCGCCGCGTGCTGGCGGACCTCGGCGACGGCCTGCGCTACGTCTGGCATTTTCCGCTGGTCCGCGCGGTGCTGCTCCTGCTCGCAGCGTCGAGCGTGCTCGGCGGCGCGTACTCGACGCTGCTGCCCGTGATCGCGGCCACCACGCTGCACGGCGGCCCGCACACGCTCGGCATCCTGATGGGTGCCGCCGGGCTGGGCGCGCTGGCCGGCGCGCTGTACCTGGCGAGCCGCACGTCGGTGGTCGGCCTGGCGACGGTGATCCAGCGCTGTGCGCTCGGCCTGGGCACCGGCATGGTCGCGATGGAGCTGGCGTCGCGGGTCGCGATCGCCGTGCCGCTGCTGTTCCTGATCGGCATGTCGATGATGATGCAGATGGCCTCGACCAACACGATGATCCAGTCGATCGTCGACGACAAGATGCTCGGCCGGGTGATCAGCCTGTACGCGGTGGCGTTCTTCGGCGGCGCCCCGATCGGATCGCTGCTCGAGGGCGCGCTGGCGAGCCAGATCGGCGCGATCCACACGTTCGCGGTCGCCGGCGTGCTGTGCCTGATCGCGGGCGCGGTGTTCGCGTCGGCGCTGCCGGCGCTGCGCCGGGTCAGCCGGCCGCACTACATCAAGCTCGGCCTGATCCCCGATCCGGCGGCGCCGCGCGACGCGGCGGGCCCGGGCACCGCGCGCGCGACCCATCGCGCCGAAGCGGACTGAACCGCCGGCCGCCGAGCGCGCGCCGGCCCGCGCGTGCTCAGCGCCAGCCGCGCAGCGACAGGTGGTCGGCGCGCGCTCGCAGCAGGCGGTCCAGGCTCGCCGGAACAGCCACTCCGGCCGCGGCCGCAGCGGCGGCGCTCGGCGAGAAGCCGGCGCTCGCGGCCCCGGGTTCGGCCGGCGCGGCCTCCCCGCTCGGCGGCGGGGGCGCCGGCGCCGCGGTCAGCGCGGCCATCAGCGCGCTGACCGGCGACGGCTCGGCCCGGCGCTCGGCGAGCAGCTCCATCGGCCCGATGTCGATGCAGCCATAGGCCTGGTCGGCCGGCGAGCAGTACACCCGCACGTGCATGTGGTCGTCGTGGCGCGCGCTGTCGCCCGGCTGCTTGAGCGTCTTGCGCGCGCGCGCGACCAGCGCTTCGGGCTCGCCGATCCGGGCGGCGTGGTCGAGCAGCCGGCGCGCCAGTGGCTCGTAGAGGAAGATCCACTGGATCGGCGCCTCCGGGGCGGTGATCAGCTCCTTGATCAGCAGCCAGGTCCGCGGGACGTCGACGGTGAGCCCGCTGCCGTCGCGCGCCCGCCCGGCCGGGTCGAACACGTGCATCGCATCGGCCTCGAACGGCTGGCCGCTCGCGTCGCGCAGGTAGTACAGCAGGTCGGCGTCGCGCCCGCTCTGGTGCGAGCGGTGGAACGCGTAGCGCTCGCCGCCGCCGCGACCCGACAGGTCGGCGACCACGAGCTGGACGCCCGGCACCTGCAGGCGCATCCGCCGCGCCACGCCGACCACCAGATCGATCAGCTCGTCGGTGCCGTAGCGGTTGTCGCGCGCGCGCCAGACGTCGCGCGTGGTGAAGCCCTCGCCGTGATCGGGCATCCGCGCGCCCGCGATCAAGTACCCGCTGCTCGGCTTGCCGACCGAGATGCTGGTGCCGTCGCTGACCACGCCGAGCTCGGCGCAGCCGGCCAGCACCATCGCGAGCACGAGCCACCGCGTCGCCATCGAGTGCGTCCAGTATGGATCGCGGCCGCCACGAAGGATGAAAAAAAACCGGGAATCGCTACTCGGAGGCGCGGCCCAGGGCCCGGGAGCGCGATCCGCTCCCCGGGGACGTGCCCGGCCAGGTCAGTGCTTGTCCTCGAACTCGGCGTCGATCACGTCGTCCTTGCCGCCGCCCCCACCGCCACCGCCACCGCCCCCGCCGGACGGCGCGCCCTCACCCCCGGGCTGCCCCGCCCCCGCCGACTTGTACATCGCCTCGGCGAGCTTGTGGGCCGCGCCCTGCAGCTTCTCGAACGCCGCGCGTAGCTCATCCGGCTGGTCGGCGTCCTTGTTGCGCTCCAGGACCGCCTCGGCGTCCTTGAGCGCCTCCTCGATCATGAGCTTCTCGGGGTCGCCGAGCTTGGCGCCGTTCTCCTGGACCAGCTTGCGCGTGCTGTAGACCAGCGTGTCGAGCTGGTTGCGGGCCTCGATGGTCTCCTTGCGGAGCTTGTCCTCGGCCTCGTGCTGCGCTGCGTCCTCGACCGCGCGCTTGATGTCGGACTCGGACAGACCGCTCGACGCCTCGATCCGGATCGTGCGCTCGGCGCTGGTCGCCTTGTCCTTGGCGGCGACGTTGAGGATGCCGTTGGCGTCGATGTCGAACGTGACCTCGATCTGGGGCACGCCGCGCGGCGCCGGCGGGATGCCGGTCAGCTGGAACTTGCCGAGCGTCTTGTTGTCCTTGGCCATCGGACGCTCGCCCTGGGTGACGTGGACCTCGACCGAGGTCTGGTTGTCGGCCGCGGTCGAGAACGTCTCGCTCTTGCGGGTCGGGATGGTGGTGTTGCGCGGGATCAGCACGGTGGCCACGCCGCCGAGCGTCTCGATCGCCAGCGACAGCGGGGTCACGTCGAGCAGCAGGATGTCCTTGACGTCGCCCGACAGCACGCCGCCCTGAACCGCCGCGCCGAGCGCGACGACCTCGTCGGCGTTGACGCTGCGGTTGGGCTCGCGCCCGAAGAACTCCTTGACCTTGGCCTGGACCAGCGGGATGCGGGTCGAGCCGCCGACCAGCACGACCTCGTGGATCTCGGACACCTTCTTGCCGGCGTCGGACAGCGCCTTCTTGCACGGCTCGATCGCGCGGGCGACGATGTCCTCGATCATCTGCTCGAACTTGGCGCGGCTGATCTTCTTGAGCAGGTGCTTGGGTCCCGTGGCGTCCGCCGTGAGGTACGGCAGGTTGATCTCGGTCTCCTGCACGCTCGACAGCTCGATCTTGGCCTTCTCGGAGGCCTCCTTGAGCCGCTGCAGCACCATCTTGTCCTTGGCGACGTCGATCCCGGTGTCCTTCTTGAACTCCGCGACCAGCCAGTCCATCAGCCGGTTGTCGATGTCATCACCGCCGAGGTGGGTGTCGCCGTTGGTCGACACGACCTCGACGACCTTGTCGCCGACCTCGAGGACGGAGATGTCGAAGGTGCCGCCGCCCATGTCGAACACGGCGATCAGCTGCTCCTTGGTCTTGTCCAGGCCGTAGGCCAGCGCCGCCGCGGTCGGCTCGTTGATGATGCGCTTGACCTCGAGGCCGGCGATCTTGCCGGCGTCCTTGGTCGCCTGGCGCTGGCTGTCGTTGAAGTACGCCGGGACGGTGATCACCGCCTCGGTGATCGGCTCGCCGAGGTACTCCTCGGCGGCGCGCTTGAGCTTCATCAGCACGCGGGCGCCGATCTCGGGCGGCGAGTAGCGCTTGCCGCGGATCTCGAACGCCGTATCGCCGTTGGGCGCCGCGACGATCTTGAACGGCACGCGCTTCATCTCCTCCTGCGTGATGTGATCGCTGAACTTGCGGCCCATGAACCGCTTGCTGGAGAACACCGTGTTCTCCGGGTTGGTGATTGCCTGACGCCGGGCGATCTGGCCCACGAGGACGTCGCCCTTGTCGTCGAAGGCGACCACCGAGGGGGTCAGGCGAGCGCCTTCCTCGTTCGAGATGACCTTGGGTTCCTTGCCTTCCATGATCGCGACCACGGAATTCGTGGTTCCCAGGTCGATGCCGATGATCTTGCCCATGACGTGAACTCCTCGATTCTTGGATGTGTGTGCTGCGCAACCTAAGTAGCGTCCAAGCCACCGTCAAGACAGGCACGTGATTTCGCCCGATCGGGTGGCCGATCCACGGGGACGCTGCCCTCGCCCGCCGGCGGAGCCGTCGGATCCCCCACCCCGTCTCGCTTCGCTCGAACGTACTGTTGCTCCACGCTGGGGTCGCCGGCGCTCGCTCCGGTCGGGCCAGTCGACCCGATCCCCTGGCGGACGCGCCGAGGCTGTCGCCCCCCCGGTGGGACGACGGCGGGAACGCCCTGGGCCGATTGCGCTCCGGGCCGGCCCGGTCTACGCCGTGGCCTGGGTCTCGAGCTTGGCGGCCTTGGCCAGGTCGATGATCGACGGCGGGGGATCCTTGAGCGCGAGGGCGAGCACCTCGTCCATCCGCTTGACGCTCAGGATCTCCATCTCCCTCTTGACCTCCTCGGGGACGTCGATCAGGTCCTTGACGTTGCGCTCGGGAATGATTACCCGGCGGATCCCCGCGCGGTGGGCGGCGAGCAGCTTCTCCTTGACGCCGCCGATCTGCAGCACGTTGCCGCGCAGGGTGATCTCGCCGGTCATTGCGACATCCGGCCGGACCGGGACGCCGGTCAGCAGCGACACCAGCGCGGTGTACATCGTGATGCCCGCCGACGGGCCGTCCTTGGGCACCGCGCCGGCCGGGACGTGGACGTGGAGGTCCTTGTTCTCCAGGAAGTTGCCGGGGTCCAGGCCGAGCGCTGCCGCACGGCCGCGGACGAACGACAGCGCCGCGGTGACCGACTCCTTCATCACGTCGCCGAGCTGGCCGGTCAGGGTCAGCTTGCCCTTGCCGGGCATCTGGGTCGCCTCGATGAACAGGATGTCGCCGCCGACCGCGGTCCACGCCAGGCCGGTCGCCACGCCGGGCTCGCCGACGCGCTCGGCGACCTCGCTGACGAACTTCTTGGGCCCGAGCACCTCCTCGACCATCGGCCCGTCGATGGTCTCGTGGTCCTTGGCCTGGCCCTCGGCGACCTTGACCGCGACCGCGCGGCACACCGAGCCGATCTCGCGCTCGAGGTTGCGCACGCCGGCCTCGCGCGTGTAGCTGTCGACGATCTCGAAGATCGCTTCGTCGGTGATCTCGCAGCGATCGGCGGTCAGCCCGTGGTCGTCGAGCTGCTTGGGCACGAGGAACTTGCGCGCGATCATCTTCTTTTCCTGGCGGGTGTAGCCAGGCAGCTCGATGATCTCGAGGCGATCGCGCAGCGCCCACGGGATCGGGTCGAGCTGGTTCGCGGTCGCGATGAACAGCACCTTCGACAGATCGAACGTGACCTCGAGGTAGTGATCGCTGAACGAGCTGTTCTGCTCGGGGTCGAGCACCTCGAGCAGCGCGGACGCCGGATCGCCGCGGAAGTCGTGGCCGAGCTTGTCGATCTCGTCGAGCACGAACACCGGGTTGTTGGTCCCGGCCTTCTTGATGCCCTGGACGATCCGGCCCGGGAGCGAGCCGACGTAGGTCCGGCGGTGGCCGCGGATCTCGGCCTCGTCGCGCACGCCGCCCAGCGAGATCCGGCCGAACTTGCGGCCGATCGCGCGGGCGACCGAGCGGCCGAGCGAGGTCTTGCCGACGCCCGGGGGCCCGACCAGGCACAGGATCGGCCCCTTCTTGTCGTTCTTGAGCTTGCGCACCGCCATGTACTCGACGATGCGCTTCTTGACCTTGTCGAGGTCGTAGTGGTCCTCGTCGAGGCAGCGCCGGACCTCGGGCAGCTCGATGTGATCCTCGGTCGAGATCGACCACGGCAGCTCGACCAGCCACTCGAGGTAGGTCCGGGTGACCGTGTACTCGGCCGACGACGGCTGCATGCCCTTGAGCCGGTCGAGCTGCTTGCGCGACACCTTCTCGGCTTCCTCGGGCATCTTGGCCTTGGTGATCTTCTCGGCGAACTCGTCGAGATCACCGCCGCCATCATCCAGCTCGCCGAGCTCCTCCTTGATCGCCTTGAGCTGCTGGCGCAGCACGTACTCGCGCTGGTTGCGGCCCATCTCCTCCTGGACCTGGGTGTTGATCCGCTCGCGGACCTTGAGCACCTCGAGCTGGCGCGACAGGAACTGCAGGACCTTGCGCGTTCGGGTCTTCAGATCGAACGTCTCGAGCACGTCCTGCTTCTCGCCGACCTCGAGCTCGAGGTGGCTCGTGATCAGGTC
>JBGQCL010000065.1:0-34718 GCA_041495365.1 Kofleriaceae bacterium
CAGCCCGCCCGCGCCGCTCACCGTCACCTGGGGCACGCTCGGCGCGGTCGAGGTCGAGCCCGCGCTGCTGCCACGGCTCGGCACGGGGCAGGCGATGCTGCTGCTCGCCCGGGTCCAGCGCGTCGAGGCCGCCAACGCGCGCACCCGCGGCGAGCTGTTCGCGTTCGCGGCGCTCGCCCCGCCGCGCGCGGTCGACGGCGCGACCACGCCGCTCGGGCCGCTCGCCCGGCGCTGGGCCCGAGAGCGGCTGGGCGATCTGGTCACCGCCGGCCGCGATCGCGCCATCGTGGTGAGCCACGCGCTGCGCTACGGCCTGGTGTCGCCGTACACCTCGCTGGTCGCGATCGGCAGCGACGTCGTGGTCTCCGGCGGGGTCAAGCACAGCGTGGCGGTGCCGGTGTCGCTGCCGTCGGGGATGCAGTGGCAGGTGGTGCGCCAGGCCACCGAGGTCGACACCGGGGTCGTCGACCGCGTCGAGCCGGGCGCCCCGAGCGATCCGGCCGCGCCGGCCTCGCCGGTGACCGACACCGCCCGGCCTCGCCCGGTGACCAAGTCGCCGCCGCCGGCCAAGCACCGGCCCGCCGACAAGGTCGCCGCCGACGACGAGGACGACGCGCGCAAGGCCGGCAAGAAGGGCGCGCCGCGCGACCGCGACGGCAAGGCGCAGCACAAGAAGTCCGCGCGCGGCGACGACGATCGCGAGGGGCTCGCCCGGAAGGAAGCGGAGCAGGCCGAAGGCGAGCGCGAGCCACGTGGCGAGCCCGCCCCCCAGGAGGTCGCGACCGCCGAGCCGCCTGCCGGCGCGGGGGAGAGCGTCACCACCACCGGGCCGGCGCGGCTGACGGTCGAGGAGCTCACGGTCGCCGGCAGCAACACCCTCCACGATTGGAACGGCGTGCGGCTGTCGGCGGCGCTCGGCGGCGGGCTCGCGATCGACCACGGCGCGCGCGGCCTGCTGGCCCTCGACGTCCGCGTGGAGGCCGTCCGGCGCTACCTGCTCGGCGGCGAGGCCGCGCTGTGGCTGGTCGGCGGCACCGAGCCCCAGGGCCGCGCGCTGTTCTCCGTCGCGGCCGTGCTGGCCGCGCGGCTCGAGCTCGGTCTGGGCGCCGGGCTGCACGTCGGCGACGGCGTCGGGCCCGCCGGTGCGCTGCGGCTGCGGATCGGCGCGCCGTTCGGTCGGCTCGCCGGCTACCTGCGCTACGACGCCGCGGTGCTGGTCAACCGCCCCGGCACGGCGGTCGAGCACGCGATCACGCTCGGCCTCGAGCTGTCGTACTGACCCCCGAGCCCCGAGGTCCCCCCCGCGTGTGTTTTGCCAGCTGACCGGGTACAAGAGCCCGTGCGCCACATCCGCCTGGTCGTCGAGTACGACGGCACCGCGCTGTGCGGGTGGCAGCGCCAGGCCAACGGCCCGACGGTGCAGGGTCAGCTCGAGGCGGCGCTCGGCCAGCTGCTCGCGCACGACGTCGCGGTGGTCGGCGCGTCGCGCACCGACGCCGGGGTCCACGCCCGCGGCCAGGTCGCGAGCTTCCGCACCGAGCGGGCGATCCCGCTGCACGGCATCCGACGCGGGCTGAACTCGCTCCTGCCGCCGGCGATCGCGGTCGCCGACGCGGCCGAGGTGCCCGACGACTTCCACCCCCGGTTCTCGGCGACCGGCAAGCACTATCGCTACCTGGTGGTCACGCGCGGCGAGCGGTCGCCGCGCTGGCGCGACCGGGCATGGCATCGCCCCGGCGCGCTCGACGTTGCCGCGATGCGCCAGGCGGCGGCGGCGCTGGTCGGCGAGCATGACTTCGCGGCGTTCCGGGCGGCCGGCTGCACGGCGAAGACCACCGTGCGGCGGATCGACGAGATCGCGATCGGCGCGGAGGCGGAGGCGGAGGCGGAGGCTGGCAATCCGTGGCTGGTCGCGTTCGATGTCCGCGGCAACGCGTTCCTGCGCAACATGGTGCGGATCGTGGTGGGGACCCTGGTCGAGGTCGGCGCGAGCCGCCGGCCGGTCGAGCAAGTGGGTGAGATCCTTGCATCGCGCGACCGGACCCGGGCGGGTATCACCGCGCCGCCGCAGGGCCTGGAGCTGATGTCGGTCCGTTACGACGGGCGTAAGATGGGGCCGCCGCACGGCGTTGAATAGGTGTCCGTGGCCTCCGAAACCGCCACTGCGCAGGAGCTCGAGCGAGAGCTCGAACAGGAGCACCGGCTGGTCGAGGAGGCCCAACAAGGAAACCTCGACGCCATGCGCCCGATCCTCGAACGCTACGCCGCCCCGCTGTACGGCACGGTGATCCTGCCGCGGCTGGGCGACGCGGCGTCCGCCGAGGACGTGCTGCGCGACACCCTGGCGACGGCGGTCGAGAAGATCCGGCGATTTACCTGGCAGGGCAAGTCGATCTACCCGTGGCTGCGCCAGATCGCGATCAACAAGGTCTACGACGTCCACCGCCAGTCCCGGCGGTCGCGCCGGCTGGCCGACGCCCTGGCGCACGAGGTCGACGCCGAGTCCGATCCGGCGTCGCACGCCGACGCGCAGCTGATCGCCGACCAGGAGCGCCGGGTGCACCGCGCGCGGATCGATCAGACGATGGGCCAGCTCCAGGACCGGTATCGCCTCGCGATCGAGCTACGCTTGGTCCAGGAGCTGTCGCGCGAGGACTGCGCGCAGCGCCTGGGGGTTGCGATCGGCACGTTCGACGTCCTTCTGTTTCGCGCGGTGCGCGCATTCCGCAGGCACTTCGGCGATTCGCCGGGCGCGCCGGGTGGACGGGGTTCCCCCGGTTCGAGAGACCACGGAGACACCTGATGGCGACGCAAGACGACGATACCCTGACGGGCTCCGTACCCGATCCCGAGGCCGAGCCGACCCCGGCCGAGCTCGCGCACGCGCGGCGGTTCGCCGAGCTGGTCGACAAGACGCTGGCCGACCGCACGCCGCCGGCGATGTCCGCCGACGACCGCGCGCTGCTCGAGGTCGCCACGGTGATCCGGGCGGCGCGCGGCCGGCTCGAGCTCGCGCCCGCTCGCCAGCGCGCGGTCGTCGAGGACGCGCTGCGCCAGGCGATCGGCGCGACGCCGGCCCCCGGCGGCTCGGTCACCCCGATCGCGCGCGCTCCGGCGCGGCGCTGGGCGCCCTGGATCGTCGCGGGCGCGAGCACGCTGGTCGCCGCCGCGGCGCTGCTCGTGCTGTGGCTGCGGCCCGCCGAGCCGCTGCCCGGCGCGCCGATCGGCCGGGCCCCGGTCCCGCTGGAGTGGACGTCGCGATCGGCCGACGCGCTGATCGGCCCGATCGCGCGCGACCGCGCCGGCGACGCGAGCGCGCGGATCGACACGATCTTCGCCGACCGGCTCGACGGGTTCCGGGCGCGGCGGCTGGCACGGAGAGGTACGCCATGAAGCAGGTCATCGCAGGCTGCTCGATCGCCCTGGCGCTGGGCGCGCTGGGCGCGCTGGCGACGGCGGCGTGCTCGGCCGAGCGCGATACCGGCTCGCCCGCGCGGACCGGCGAGGCGGCGCCGCGGTCGGCGACCCGGCTCACCGATCCGGCCGACGCCGACGCCTCCGAGCTGATCGGTCAGGATCTGCTCGTCGCGCTCGCCCAGGCCAAGAACTTCCACCACAAGGCCAAGGTCTACATGACCGACGGCAACCTCCCCGCTGCGGTCGCGTCGGTCCGCCAGATCCTGTCGCTGGCGTTCCCGCGCGGCGCGCCCGAGGCCGACGACGTCCGCAACGATGCGCGCGCGCTGCTCGCCAAGCTGCTGGTCAGCCAGGGCCAGCTCGACGAGGCCGCCCGCACCGTCGCCGAGGGCCTGGCGCAGAGCCAGCGCGAGAGCTTCTTCGTCGCCAACCTCTACACCGTCCGGGGCGAGATCCACGAGGCGCGCGCGGCGGCGCTCGACGCCAGCGAGCCCGGCAACGCCGCGGCCACGGGCGAGCGCCGCGCGGCGATCGAGTCGTACGACCACTCGATCCAGATCAACGAGCGGCTGCAGAAGAAGCTCATGGAGGAGCGGTGAGGCGAGCGGTGAGGCGAGCGGTGAGGCGAGCGGTGAGGCGAGCGATGCGCGGTTCACTCGCGAGCCTCGCGGCCACCGCCGTCGCCGCCGCATTGGTTGCCGCCCTCGGCGCCGTCCTCGTCGGCGCCTGCGCGCGTCCGATGGAGCCCCCCGAGTGGCAGCGCCGGCAGCAGAAGATGACCGAGATCACCACGCTGTGGGCCCAGATCCGCGACTGGCGGCGCGCCGCGCACATGGTGCTCGACCCGACGCCGGCCGACATGTTCCAGTGGCGCGGCCGGCCGGTCAGCGAGGCCGCGCGGGTCTGCCCCGATGGCCGCACCGTCCCGGCCAACGCCACCTGCGGCGACGTCTGCAGCCTCGCCGACGCGATCTGCGACAACGCCGAGGCGATCTGCGGCATCGCCGACGAGCTCGGCAAGAGCGACCACGACGCCCAGGACAAGTGCACCAGCGCCAAGGCGTCGTGCCGCGAGGCCAAGCAGCGGTGCTGCAACTGCTCCAAGGACGCTCCGTGATCCGCACGCTCGGCCTCGGCATCAGCCTCGCGCTCGCGGCCGCCTGCCTCGCGGCGATCGCGTGCGGCGCGGGATCCGCGAGGTCGACCGCGCCGCCGGCCGCGCCGAGCGCCAGTGCGATTCCGGAGGTGGGGCCTCGGGACGCGCACGCCGAGATCGAGGAGCTCGACCGCGCCATCTCCGCCAAGCTGGCCAGCGCGCAGATCCCGCCGCCGGTCGCGACGTGCAGCGGCGCGACCTGTGCCACGGCGATGAACGAGCCGTTCACCACGCCCGCGAGCGATCCGGCCTGCCGTCCCCCGCCCGGCGATCGCTGCAGCAACCTGTGCACGCTGTCGGTGTCGATCTGCCGCAACCAGGAGCGGATCTGCAACCTCGCCCAGCAGCTCCCCGACGACGAGTGGGCGGCCAACAAGTGCACCGGCGCGCGCGCCAGCTGCGACGCCGCGCACGACGCCTGCTGCGGCTGCATACGACAACGTCGCGGGCCGCGCATCCCGCTATGACGATCCGTCCCGCCACCCCCGACGATCACCCCGCGCTGTGGGCCCTGCTCGAGCCGGTGATCCGCGCCGGCGAGGAGCTCGCCGTGCCCCGCGACGGCACCGTCGCCGACGCGTTCGCCTACTGGATGCCACCCGGAGCCGAGGTGTTCGTCGCCGAGGACGCCGGCGAGGTCGTCGGCAGCTACTTCGTGCGCGCCAACCAGCGCGGCGACGGCGCCCACGTCGCCAACGCGGGCTACGTCACCGCGCTCCACGCCCGCGGCCGCGGCGTCGCCCGCGCGCTGTGCAGCCACTCGCTCGCCCACGCCCGCGCCCGCGGCTTCCGCGCCATGCAGTACAACTTCGTGGTCTCCACCAACGAGCGCGCCGTCCGGCTCTGGCAGGCGATGGGGTTCTCGATCGTCGGCCGGCTCCCCGGCGCGTTCGCCCACCCGACGCTCGGCGACGTCGACGCGCTCGTCATGTACCAGACGCTGTAGCGTGCGTCGATCGGCCGGGGTCGTTCACCGGGCGCCGGAAGCCGGGTGCCGGAACACCCGAACGGTCCGTGGATTCAGTCGATATCCCTTCCAGCGCCGCTGATTCTCGATGACGTCGTTGAGACCGACGGCTCGACCGAGCTGTTTGCGAAGATCATCCATGATCATCTTGCGAAGCCTGGAGACACGCCGGCGCAGCGCCTTCTCTCCGATGTTCAGCATCTGGCCCAGGTCCCGGCCGGGAATGGCCGCGTAGTCTTCCCAGGCTCGCAGATCTCCGAGATCCCTGGCGTGTGCGTCGATCAGGACCTTCATCAGGTCGTAGTGCTCGGCGTAGGGAATCGACTCGATGTGCAGGAGTCGCGCCTTCGGGTCGAAGTAGATGCAAACCGTATTCGGTGCAGCGTTCGCGGCCGGAACCAGCGCGCCTGCGCCGTGGAGGGCGCGTTCGAGCTTGTGCTCGAGGTCGTCGCCGTGTCCAAACGGCTTCGGGATGTAGTCGTTCGCGCCGCATTCGACAAGGACCTTGGCGGTGATCGCCTCGGAGCCGTGCGCCGTCATCACGACCACCGGCAACACCATCGTGGATCCACGCCTTCGCAGACCGCGCCTTCGAATCTGCCGGAGGATATCGAGGCCGACGTCGTTGCTGGCGATCATGTCGCTCGATGTCCTCGGGAGTCGAAGATCGAGCAGCACGAGGTCGAATTCCGCGGCGTCGAGCCGCTCGAAGCAGTCCAGCTGGCAAGCGCTGAATGTCAGCTCGTAAGGATGCAGCCGGTCGGCAAGCAGCTCGCGGATGGCCTTGTCGTCCTCCACGATCAGCATCCGCGGCGATCGGGGCTGCTCAGCGCTCACCGGATCGCTGCCTCGCGGGTAGTCGGATGGTGACCGTGGTGCCCTTCCCGATCAGCGAGTCGATGATCAGCTCACCGCCATGATCGCCGACCACGATGCGGTCCGAGATCGGTAGCCCGAGCCCCGTTCCGCCCTGGTCGCGTCGGGTGGTCCGGAATCGCAGCCGCGCCTGCTCGAGCACCTCCGGTGACATTCCGCAACCGGTGTCACCCACGGTGAGCTCGACGTGGAGGTCGACTTGCCGTGCGATGATGGAGAGCTTGCCACCGGCAGGCATCGCTTGCAGGGCATTGGTGACCACGTTCGCGACAGCGCGGATCAAGCGCTCCTGCATTGCTTCGACCACGAGCCCAGGCGTCACCTCGATCTCTCGAACGACGCCCGGAAGCGCGGAGTGATCCGCCAGGTGGTCGAGGCTGATGTCGACCGCGTCCTTCACGACTTCGCAGACCGACACCGTGGCGAAGCCGGTCTCTGCAGCGGAGCTGTACGTGCGAAGGTCCTCGGTGAAGGCTTGAATCTGATGGAGCCGGGCAAGCGCGGCGGCCAGGTAGTGTTCCGTCCTGTCGTCGACTTGCCGCTGGTCGGCCAGGTGACGTCGCAACCCCACGAGGTATCCCTCGAAGGGCGTGAGCAGGGTGCGGATCTCATGCGCGGTGTCCGCCGCCAGCTCGCGGTACGACTGATCGCTGATCTCCATCGCGATGTCG
Organism: Kofleriaceae bacterium; assembly: GCA_041495365.1. GTDB lineage: Bacteria > Myxococcota_A > Polyangia > Haliangiales > Haliangiaceae > JABFXX01. The sequence continues at coordinate 7,088 of JBGQCL010000065.1, forward strand.
TAGATCAGCGCGGGCGTCACCGACCGCAGCCCGATCTCGTGGGTTCGCTTCGCGATGTGCTTGAGGATCGGATCCTGGACTCCCGCCGCCAGCGTCCAGGTCGTGTCACGACCGGTGCGCTCGCGAACACGGCGCGCGGCGCGGCCGGCGGCCTGGCTGACCCACCGGTTGGCGTCGCGCGCAAGCTCATCGAGGACGCCATGAACGCGTGGTTCCGGCCCTCGATACTCCGCCAGCGCCATCGTCACTGCCTTTCGAACCTCCCATTTGGGGTCGTGCGCGAGCTCGCACGATGCTGCCATGAGCTTGGCTTCGTGCTCCTGGCTCAGCGTACCGCCGGCGAGTCGAGCGGTCACAGTCTGCAGGCCTTCCACCCTCCGTGTCCACGCGGCATCCCTCAGCTCAGCGCAGAGGTCCTCGACGCTCGCTGCAGAGAGCCGTCCGTTCATCACGTCCCCTTGACCGGCATGGGCCGCCCGTAACGCTTGCGCCGCGCTTCGAACGCTGCACGGCCGCCTTCGAGGATCGTGATGATGTCCGGTGCGACATCGTCAACACTTCCCGCGTTGGCAACGCTGGCAGTCCGGCCAGACGATCGGAGTGCGAACACGCGCTCGGCATCGCCGAGGACCGGAATGTTCGGGTTGTGTGTCACGAAGATCAGCTGTCGGCGGCCACGGATCCCCGACAGGCTCTGAACGATCGTTTCGAATATGAAAGCATTGTCGAGATTGTCCTCTGGCTGATCGATGAGCAGCGGTCGCTCACTCTCGACCAGGAGGATCGGCAAGATCGTCGTGCACTTCTGGCCCGTGGACAGCGCGCTCGAGTCCTTGTAATCCTCGCCGTCGCGTAGCTCGAGGATCGGGCGATCGTGAAGCTCGACCGTCTCGATGGCGAACAGCTCGGGCTTGTCCTTCAGCTGGATGATCAACCGGGTGGCCCGATCGGCATCGAGATCGAGCTCACGCTCCAGACCGGCACGGTCTTCCCTCTGGATCATCGCCGCCAGCTCGGCGGGTGGGATCCGGTCGACGGCGCGATCGACGATCGACGCATAGCGCATCCCCGAGCCCTTCATCGACTGGTTGAGCAAGTCCCGGTACTCGTCCATGTTTCCGAACTGTTCGATCCTGACGCGGATCATCGGAGCGAGATCCTGGTTGAGCCTCTCGGCCACTGCGAGCCGGAGCTGGAATCGGCGGTCGCGAAGATCGGATAGTCGAGCTCGACCATGTTCACGCGCCTGGTCGAGCGCCGCGAGCGTGGACCGCTTCTCGACCAGTCGCTTTTCCTTTGCTTTCAAGTCGGCGAAACGCTGCTCGAGCCGGGTCCGTTCCACCCCCTTGACCCGTTCCTGCTCGTGTCGGTCGACGAGCTCGCGATATGCCTTGTCCTGTCCGGCGTGGCGCTCGGTCAGCTGCGCCTTCAACGGCGTGAGCTCGGCGTGCGCCGTGCGAAGACTCTTGCTGGCGGCCGCCAGACTGCGGTCGACTGCTTCGAACGCCGTCTGCGCGCTGTCGCGCATGCTCTCGACGAGCTCGCGGTTCGGCGACGAGGACAGATCCACGTCGAACGCGTCCTCGTACTTCTGTCCGAGCTCGCGCTGAACAAGTGCCAGCGCTTCGGTGGCCGTCACATAGAGTGCATCGACGTTGCCCACCACGTGCAACTCTCGGCTCCTCAGACTGCGTTGTTCATGTTCCTTCCTCAGCACCTCGCCGGCACCGCCCTGGTCGGCCTTCTCGAAGCCGCGGATCTTCTCGGCAATGTCAGGAAGCTCTCGCGTCGCCTCGGTCAGATCTCCCATCGCCTTCCGTGCGTCGAGGATCCTGGCCGCATTGGCCTCGAGTGACTTCGTGGCCTCGCGGATCTCTCGCTCGAGCTCGTCGATCTCGCGATGGATGAACTTGTCGATGAGCTGAAGCTGAAAGAACGCATCGTTGGCGATATCCTCGATCTGATTCTGGCTATAGAGGTCGACGCCAAAAACGATATCGTTGCCGATGTTGATCTCTGTTGGTTTTCCCTCGGCGTTGATGACCAGGGGTCGCTCCCCACGCCCTCTCGTCACGGTGTAGGTCGTTCCTTCTGCGGTCTCGATCTCGACCCGGACGCTGCCACCGCCCAGGTTGTGGTCGAGCAGCTTCTCGATCGCCTGGTACCTTGCCTTGTCGCCCTGCGCGTCGGGCATTCGATCCAGGGCGTACCGGATGGCCTCGATCACGCTGGTCTTGCCGGTCCCGCGCCCGCCGATGATGCAGTTCAGGCCATCGCCAAACTCCAGCTTCACTCCCTGCAAGAAGCCTCCGGTCAACGCGACGGACTTGATCTTGTGGTAGGCGGTTGCACCCTGCGCTGATGAACCGGCGTTCTCATGGTGAGACTTCATCGTGCGTGTCCCTCGATGACCTGGGCTCGGTCCTCGAGGCTACCGTACGTCAGGAGCGCTCGTCCGCGGGCGGCCGGCAGGCTCGGCGTCACGTTTTTCGCGGACGCGTCACATCTTTCTCCGAGAAACGCAAGGATCACGAGTAGATGGCAGCTCGCCGGGTCACCTGTTTCGAACCTCCGTGGGTATCTTCCTCGCCGGTCGGCTCCAAGCTGTATCCATCCAGCCAGCGTTCGAGACCAGGACGAGCCAGCGGTACTTGCCGCCGAGGGTGCCAATGAGGGCAACCCAAACGGCCAGTGCACTCACGTGCAGCATGACGCCGTTCCTCGACCGTGGCCGATCCACGGCGACGGACTGGTCCGTCAGGCATTCATCGCCGAGAGGCTGGAGGGAAAGATCTCGGACTTCGAGCCGACAGGTTTCAACACGATGGGGATGATCCGCTCGAGCATCTGGGCACGCAGCGCCACGCGTGTCCGCGGAACGCGCACTGGCTCGAACGGCGATCGCGCGGCTCGGCTCCGGCGTCGCCTCGGTGCGCGGATCCGAGCGCTGCGAGCTGCTCGCCGGCTCACGCAGGAGATGGTCGCAGACCGCATCGAGGTCACGCCGAAGTACGTGAGCCAGCTCGAGTGCGGGCAGCGGTCGCCGAGCTGGGAGACCCTGGTGGCGATCGCGCACCAGGGCTTCGAGATCAAGCTCGCCGCGCTGATGTTCGGGATCGACGAGGACCTCGGGGTCGCGGTGCAGGACCTGGGCGACGTGCTCGCCGGCCTTCCCGTGGAAGCTCGCCGCGACCTGTTGCACGCCCTGGAGCTGATGCTGCGCGCAGGGGCCGGATCGAAGTAGGCAAGCGCCGGGCGACGCGAACGCCGGCGAGGCCCACGCCCGGCGCCTCGGTGAAGCGCGCGTCATTCCTCGTCGCGGGTCTGCGCGGCGGTCCACAGCTCGCTGTACTTGGCCCGGACCGACGGATCGAGGCGCTCGGCGAGGGTCGCGGGCAGGCCAGCGGCGCGGATCAGCTCCAGGACGTCCGCGAGATCCTTGAGGCGATGGGGCGCGGACAGCCCCGAGGCGAGCTTGAGCTCGATCAGGGTCTCCAGCGGAAGGAACGCGCCATGCTCGCTGCGGACCGCCACCATCGCCGGGTCCGGAAACCGGACAGGCTTGGGCTTGCCGTCACCGGGGTAGTCACCGGCGAGCAGCACATCGATGGTGACGTTGTGCTCGGTATCGCGCAGACCCTTGCTCCCTGGAAACTTCTCGACATAGCCACGGCCGAGCACATCCTGCTTGAGCCGGTCGAGGCCGTCGCGGGTCAGGAGGACATCGACATCGACGGTGACCCGGACATAGCCGTGCTCGTTGAGCGCCATGGCACCTGCGATCGCATAAGGAATGCCGCTGGAATCGAGCACGGCGACGAGCTTTCTCATTGCCTGTTGAACCATCGCTGTCCCCATGAAGAACCTCTCGGCGTAGGCAACACCCGACCAGAACCTCTCCCCGGTGGCGATCGGAGCAGCTGGCTGGTTCACCATGCGTTGAAGATAGCACCGGCGCCGACCCGGGGTGCGACCTCGCAGGCCCCCGACGGCCGGCGTGATCGACGCCGCGGCGACGGCGCCGGCGGCCGGTGAGGACAGCCAGCGGTCACGGGCGGCGGTGCTACGGTAGCGGCATGACCACCGCATCGCCTCTGCGTCCGCGTCCGGTCCCCGGCTTGTGCGTTGCACTGGCGATCGCGGGCGCCGCGCCGGCGTGCGGCGGGAACAGTCCGCCGTCGCGGCCCGGCGACCCGACCGATGCCTGGGTGAGCGACCCCGGGTACCACGTCACGGTGTTCGCCGCGAACCTCGGGCACGCGCGGCAGATCGCGGTCGCGCCGAACGGCGATCTGTTCATCAACACCGGCGACGTGACGGTGGTGTTCGACGACGACCACAGCGGCACGAGCGGCGACGCCGAGCGCGCGACGTTCGCGACCGCGCCGGGGCTCAACCACGGGCTGGCGCTGTCGCCGGATGGCGGGTACGTCTACGCGTCGAGCTCGACCACGGTCTACCGCTGGCGCTACACGGCCGGCGCGCGGCGCGCCGCGGGGGCCGCCGAGGTCGTGGTGTCGGGCATCCCCGACGGCGGCCACGTGACCCGCACGCTGGTGTTCGACTCGCGCGGCCGGCTGTACGTGAGCGTCGGCTCGGCGAGCAACGTCGACGTCGACCCGGCGCTGCGGACCCGCGCGCAGATCCGGCGGTTCGCGCTCCCGGACCCGGTGCCGGCCGGCGGGGTCGACTACGCGGCCGGCGAGGTCGTCGCGTCGGGCATGCGCAACGAGGTCGGGCTGTACATGGACGCGCGCGACCGGATCTGGGGCGTCGAGAACGGGCGCGACGTGCTGACCGACGGTGGCACGGACATCCACAACGGCAACCCGGGCGAGGAGGTCAACCTGGTCGACGGCACCGGCTCGACGTTCTACGGCTACTCGTCGTGCTACAGCGAGTTCAACCGGCCGGGCGGGCTCGGCGCGGGGACCCAGTGGGCGGACACCGAGCTGACGGCGGCGATCCGCCAGACCGACGCGTGGTGCCGCGATCCGGCCAACGTGCACCCACCGGCGTTCGCGATGCCGGCGCACTGGGCGCCGCTCGGGATCCTCGAGTACCGGGGCAGCCAGCTGCCGATCGGCCACGACCTGGTCGTCGCGGCGCACGGGTCGTGGAACTCGGACAACCCGGTCGGCCGGGTGATCGCGCGGCTGCATCGCCACGGCGACGCGATCACGAGCTCCGAGGTGATCGTGGGCGAGCGCGGGCCGGACGGCGCGCTGCGCCAGGGCCAGTGGAACGTCCGCCCGGTCGACGTCCGCGAGGCCGCCGACGGCGCGCTGTACTTCTCCGACGACATGGGCGGCCGGGTGTTCAAGATCACCTACAGCAAGTGACCGGCGGCGCCCGTCCGCAGGCCGGACGTCAATGCGCGGTCGCCTCGGGCGGGCCGGCGTCGCGCGGCGGGTAGAAGAACTCGAGCGGCCGGCGCACGAAGCGGCGGAGCACGAGGCCGGGCAGGGTCCTGCTCTCGCCGCGCGGCACGTCGCGGGCGCGCAGCGCGACGATCAGGGCGAGCGCGAAGCTGACGCCGAAGTTGCACAGCCCGTTCACCGCGATGCCGAGCACGCCGGTGATCACCGCGCCCCAGCTCGCGCCGGCGCCGCCGACGCCGATCGACGACAGCGCGAGGGCGAACGAGCCGGTGGACAGCGTGACGTGGGGGACTTCGACCGGCAGGCCGAAGAACCGGGCGGACACCGGGACCATGCCGAGCAGGAAGCCGAGCGCGACCGAGCCGCCGAACCCCGCGGCCTCGCGCTCGAGGAACCGGGCGAGCCGCGCCATCCGCGCGCGGCCGATCCGCTTGCCGAGCCGGTGGTGCTCGATCGCCTCGGGCAGCTGGCGGTAGACGATCCAGTTCTCGAACCAGCCGGCGGCCAGGCTCGACAGCCACAGCATCACGCCGGTGACCGGGGCCCACGGCACGACGCCCCAGCTCAGCAGGTCGAACGACGCGACGGTGGTCCGCGCGGTGGCGGGGTCGAGGAACGCCGCGCCCGTGGTGCGCTGCCACAGCAGGTCGAACGCGAGCGCGGCGACGGCCACCGTGGACACGTTGCCGACCGCCGCGGCGAACTGCGAGCGGGCGATCCGCGCGATCAGCGGCACGAGCTCGTCGAGCTGGCCGGGGCCGGCGCGGTCGCGGATCGTGCCGGCCAGCGCGGCGGCGGTCATCGACGGCTGCTTGGTCGCGAGCGTGAACCCGACCAGCTGCATCACCACGAAGCTGGCGGCGTAGTTGAGCGAGCACAGCAGGCCGTCGAGGAACGGCGCGAGGTGGGCCCACTTGACCAGGAACTTGGTGGCGGCCGTGCCGCAGGTCAGCACGCCGCCGCCGACCGCCGAGGCGAGCATGCGCCAGTACTCGCGGCGCGACGCGGTGACGTAGTGCTCGCCGGTGCGCCCGGCGCGCTCGATCACCTTGCGGGCCAGCAGGCGCAGGTTGTCGCCGAGCAGCCGGGAGAAGCTGTGGCCGCCGACCAGGCCGCGGCCGACCGCGGCGATCACGGCGCGGATCGCGTAGCTCGGCGCCTCGCCCGGCGGGCCGACGAACGGCAGCAGCAGCTCGAGGCGGGCCAGGCTGCGCTCGATCGCGTCGATCGAGTACACCACGTCGATCGACACGCCGCGGTCCTCGAGCGCGGTGCGCACGTGGTCGAGGTGGACGCGCGACGCCGCGATCAGCTCCGGCATCTCGGGCACGCCGGCGCGGGTCAGCCGGTACAGCGGCGACGACCGCACGCTCTCGGTCGGGGTCCGGCTGCGCAGCGCCTCGCTCATCGCGAGCGCGGCGATCCGGGTGGTGAGCAGGCCGATCGCGTCGAGCATCGCCGGGCGCAGCGGCTTCCATGCGTCGCCGCCGGCGATCGCGAGGCCGCGCAGCAGGTCGTCCGCCGCGGGGCCGAGCCAGCTCAGGTCGTCGAGCCGGCGCACGATGTGGCCGGCGAGCCGCCACAGCTCGTGGGTCGCCGGCGGCTCGGGCAGCAGGCGCCGCGCGAGCCGGTCGGTGGTCTCGGCGAGCAGCCCGCGGTTGTTGGGCAGGCCGACCTCGCCGAACAGCTTGACGCCCCGGGTGTCCTCGAGGACGGCGCCGAGCGTGGCCTGGAACCGCCGGCGCGCCGCGGGCAGCTGCTCCAGCGCGACGACCAGCCACTCGAGCCGGACCAGCGCGGGGTGGCTGGCGGTCGGGACGCCGGGGCCGGCGACGACGTAGCGGCCGAGCTGCTCGATCGCGGTGAGCTGCTCGGGCAGCGGCGCGCCGGGGTTGCAGCGGCCGAGCAGCACGCGCAGCAGCACCGCGGCGCGGTGGTCGGGCGCGCCGATCACGCGGAGGAACTCGTCGCGCGAGACCAGGTCATCGCCGGCCGGGGCCGCCGGCGGCGAGACGTTGCTCAGGGCGATCGCGGCGTCGTCCTGCGGCACGCCGACGATGCTAGCACGCTCGATCCGCGCGCCCGAGCGCGGTGACCTGGCTCACCCTGCGAGGTGCGCGCGTGCGCCCGGTTGTCACGCGTTTCAGCCACCCTCGAATGTTCCACGTCGCCGCAGCGAGGCGCCGTCACGCGTGGCGGCGGCGGCGAGTGACCAGCCAGGCCGCGAGCGGCACGAGCGGCCAGGCGAGCCAGGCGGCCTGGGCCCACCATGGGCGGTCGAAGCGGAAGCCGATCCGGTGCGGGCCCGCCGGGGCGTCGACCGCGAGAAAGTCGGGGGTGACGCGGCGGACCGGGACCTCGGCGCCGTCGATGAAGGCGTGCCAGCGCGGGTGCCAGCTCTCGCGGGCCATGAACGTGGTGGGCGCGCTGGCGTCCGCCTCGGCGACGATGTCGGGCGCGTCGCCGGGTGAGTCCTGGCGGAGCGCGCGCACGACGCGGCCGTGCGGCGGGCCGCCGGCGCCGCCGGAGCCCGGGTAGGCGAGCACGCGGTCCTCGACCGCCTGCGCGGACCGGAACCACTCGAGCGCGGCGGCGCGCACCGCCTTCTTGCTGCTGCCGGCGGGCAGGGTGCCGGTGACCTGGACCGGCGAGACCAGGCCGGGCGCGGGCAGCCGGCGCACCAGGTAATCCTTGGTCTCGAAGACTTTCACCTCGCCGGGGATCGCGGCCGCGTTGGCCTTCTGGGTCACCAGGTACGGCGCGTCGTAGACCCACGCGTTGCGCAGGAAGTCCTTCGACGTGTTCCACAGGAAGTCGTAGTTCGGGCTGGCCTGCAGGCCGCCGCCGCCCATCATGAGCGTGGCCGGGCGGCGGCCGTACTCGTAGCTCAGCAGGTTCCACCAGTGGTTCTCGCTGCCGGCGCCGACCTGCTTGCGGCCGGGCGGCTGGGACTGCAGCAGCTGGGTGATCGCGTGGAGCTGGTCGCCGTGGCTGGCCGGGTAGTCATGCAGCACGTGGACGCGCACGAACAGCGCGCGCGCGCCCTGGGGCGTGAGCAGGACGAGCAGCGCGGCGGCGAGCGCGGCGACGCCGGTGCGCGCGGCGTAGGCCAGCGATGCGCCGCGCGCCCGGCTGCGCGACGCGCGCCGCGACATCGCGATCACCGCGCGGCGGATCGGGCGGAACACCGCCGAGTCCTCGGGCGCGGTCCAGATCGCGCGGCACAGCACGAGGAAGCCGGCGCCGGCCGCCAGCGACAGCACGACCTGCATCGCGCCGAGGAAGCGCACCGCGGGGATCAGATCGTCGTCGGTCTTGCCGAGGTGCGGGCCCATCCCGAGCCACACCGCGTAGACCACCGCCGGCGCCCACAGCCAGCGCAGGTAGCGCGTGCGGGCGAGCAGCGCGACGACCGGCACGGTCCAGGTCAGCACGACCGGGCGGGCGAAGTCGAGGAGGCCGCCGTGGACGTACCAGCGCGCCAGGGTGCCGAAGCCCGGGCCGACCTCGTCGTTGACCCGGTGCGGGAAGCCGCCGAACCCGGCGTAGTCGATGCCGAGCGGCAGCCAGATCGGCATCCAGGCGACGAACAGGCACGCGGCGAGGATCGCGAGCCGGGCGAGCTCGGGGTGCCACCGCCGGGGCGGCGGGTTGCGCCAGCGCTCGCCGAGCTCCGCGATCATCGCGGACCACGTGCCGCGGGCGGGGTCGCCGACCATGCGGCGACCGAGCGCTGCCAGCACCGCGTCGGTGCCGACCAGCACGAGCTGCGCGGCCCAGCCCGCGACCAGGGCGACGCCGAGCGCGACGCCGGCGAACGGGTGGCACAGGGTGATGAACGCGCCCCACGCGATCGCGGGCGCCAGGCCGCGCGCCTCGGTCGCCCACCGCACGGCGTGGCCGAGCGCGAGCGGGAACGCGGCGAGCGCCCAGGTCTGGGTGTAGAGCCCGACCTGGAACGTGCCGGCGTTGCCGGTGCCCCACCGCGACTCGCCGTTGGTGAACCCGATCGCGAGCGCGGCGATCGCGGCCTGCCACGGGGTCGCGCCGACCAGGCGCATGCCGCGGTATGCCGCCGCGGGTGCGAGCACCAGCGGCAGGAACACGCTGAGCTGGAAGAAGAACAGGTGGTGGCCGAACACCGCCGCCGGGATGGCGGAGATCAGCTGGGGGACCACCTGGTAGTAGTAGGCGGAGGCGAAGCCGGCGTTGGCGCTCGGGTTCCAGAAGTCGAAGTCGCCGACCCGCAGGCAGTCGGCGATCCGCACGCTCTCGGCCATGTGGAAGGTGAGGTCGTCGCCGGCGAGCTCGCCCGCGAACATGTGGCCGTAGATCGCGACCATGGCGAGCGTGATCACGCCGAGCGCCGGCAGCGCGCCGCGCTGCATGACCCAGGACGTCGCGCGATCCCAGAGATCGGGAGGCTCGGAGGACCCGGGGCGACCGGCGCCGGGGGCGGACTCCGGCTGGGGGCCCTCGGCTCCGGCGGGGGGCGCCTGCACCTGCTGCACGGCGCCGGCATCGCCGGGGGACGCCGCGCTCGGGGCGTGCTGCCCCGGATCGGGTGTGGCGCCGTGCGCGCCGGGGCCGGCGTGCGCAGCGGGCGCGCTGTGCGCAGTGGGCACCTCGGGGTCGTCGTTCAAGACGGGGGCTTTCCCATGACCCCCCTCGGGGGGCTGTCCCGGCAAAGCTGGGGGATTCACCCCTCCGCGCGTCGCGTCGCGCGGCTCATCGATCGACAGGGGACCGATTTTCCCGTCGGCTGGCGGCTCCCCCGGCAAAGCTGGGGGATTCACCCCTCCGCGCGTCGCGTCGCGCGGCTCATCGTCGTGGGTCATGCGGTCTCCAGCAGCTCAGCGATCCGGTCGTCGTCGAAGCGCGGTGTGGCGCTGCGCACGCCCGCGACGGCGGCGGCCCACCGGCTGGCGACCCGGCCAGAAGTAGCAAGATCCCAGCCCGAGGTCATGCCGAACACGAGCAGGGCGAGATATGCGTCACCGCATCCGACGTTGTCGCCGCCCGGCGAGGCCGGTGCGCCCGGGACCTCGATCGGCGCCCCGCTGGACGACGCGCCGGACGACGCGCCGGACGACGCGCCGGACGGATAGATCGTCGAGCCGGCGGCGCCGTGGGTCACGACCACGACGCGCGGCCGGGCGCGCAGCTCGGCGATCGGATCGTGCCAGCCGAGCAGCCCGCGGAGCTGGCCGACCTCGCGGTCGTTGAGCTTGACCACGTCGGCGTGCGCCACCGCCTCGCCGACCGCGTGCGACGCGCGGTCGTTGGGCCGCAGGTTGGCGTCGTAGACCTTGAGCGCGCGGGCCCCGGCCGCCGCGATCGCGCGCCGCCACGCGGCCAGGCCCTCGGCGGTGCGCTGCGCGAGCGTGCCGTAGACGAACACGCCGGCGTCGCGGATCGCGTCGGCCACCGCGTCGGTGCACGCGATGCGCTCCCACGCCCGCCCGGCGTGCAGGGTGTAGCGCGGCTCACCGCCGTGGAGCTCGACCGTGACCTCGCCGGTCGCGCGCTCGGGGTCGACCTGGACCAGCGCGGTGTCGACCAGGCCGTCGAGCTCGGCGAGCGCGCGGCGGCCGTCGGCGTCGTCGCCGACCCGGGTCACCAGCTGGGCCCACCCGCCGGCCTGGGCGAGGTGCCACGCGACGTTGGCCGGGGCGCCGCCCAGGCGGTCGCCGCCGAGCGCCGCCGGGAAGCGGTCCCACAGAAGCTCTCCCCAGATGACGACCGCGTCGGTTGACATCGCGTTACTTAGTGTAAATACTACACCGAAGTGCCAGGAACCCCGGAACGTCCAAGACTCGAAGATCTGTACGGCGGCTCGCTCGCGCTGCTCACCGACTTGTATCAGCTGACCATGGCCTGCGGCTACTGGAAGGCCGGGGCAGCCGAGCGCGAGGCGGTGTTTCACCTGACGTTCCGCCGACCGCCGTTCGGCGGCGGCTACGCGATCGCGGCGGGCATCGCGCCGGCGCTGGACTACCTGCGCACGCTGGCGTTCACGCCCGACGACCTGGGGTACCTGGCGACCCTGCGCGACGGCGAGGGCGCGGCGCTGTTCCCGGCCGGCTTCCTCGACTACCTGGAGCGCTTCCAGTTCGGGTGCACGGTCGACGCCGCGCCCGAGGGCAGCCTGGTGTTCGGCCACGAGCCGATCGTGCGGGTGCGCGGGCCGATCGCGCACGCCCAGCTGGTCGAGACCGCGCTGCTCACGCTGGTCAACTTCGAGACCCTGATCGCGACCAAGGCGTCGCGTGTGGTCCAGGCCGCGCGCGGCGCGCCGGTGATCGAGTTCGGGCTGCGCCGCGCCCACGGCATCGACGGCGGGCTGTCGGCGTCGCGCGCGGCGTACCTCGGTGGCTGCGTCGGGACCTCGAACGTGCTCGCCGGCAAGCGCCACGGCATCCCGGTGTTCGGCACCCACGCCCACAGCTGGGTGATGTTCCACGGCGACGAGCTGGCGGCGTTCCGGGCGTTTGCCGAGGCGATGCCCGGCAACACCACGCTGCTGGTCGACACCTACGACACGCTCGCCGGCGTGCGCCACGCCATCGAGGTCGGCCGCGAGCTGCGCGCGCGCGGCCACGAGCTCGCCGGGATCCGGCTCGACTCCGGCGACCTCGCGCACCTGTCGATCGAGGCCCGGCGGCTGCTCGACGAGGCCGGCTTCCCCGCGGCGAAGATCGTCGCGTCGAACGACCTCGACGAGGTCGTGATCGGCTCGCTGCTCCAGCAGGGCGCGCGGATCGACACCTACGGGGTCGGCACCCGGCTGGTCACCGGCTACGACCAGCCCGCGCTCGGCGGGGTGTACAAGCTCGGCGCGGCGCGCGACGAGCACGGCGCGTGGCGCGACGCGATCAAGCTGTCGGAGCAGCCGACCAAGATCACCGACCCGGGCTGCCTCGCGGTCCGCCGGTTGCGCAAGGGCGGCGAGCTGGTCGCCGACATCATCTACGACAGCGAGGCCGGCTGGCAGGCGCCGCTGCTCCACGACATCGAGGACCCGTTTCGCGCGGCGTGGGCGCCGGTGTTCGACGAGGACTCCGACCTGCTGGTCACCTACCTCCGGATCGGCCAGCCGGTCCGCGAGCCGGACAGCCTGGCCGACGCCCGGGCGCGCGCCGCCCGCGAGCTCGCCCAGCTGTCGCCGCGCGCCCGCCGGTTCCTGAACCCGCAGCCCTACCCGGTGGGCCTGGATCCCCACGTCCACGCCCGCAAGCAGCAGCTGATCGCCGAGGCCCGCGCGCGCCAATCGCCCGAGGCGCCGCGGTGAGGCCATACTGGACGGAGGCAGGGTCGCTCGACCGATGACCCCGGAATCATGACCGCTCCGATCGTCTTCTCGACCCAGGTCTACGACTATCTCGGCCGCGCGCTGGCGGACGCGACCGGCTGGGAGCTCGGCGCGGTGGCGCGCAAGACGTTTCCCGACGGCGAGCACTACCGGCGGATCGAGTCCGATCCGGCGGATCGCGACGTCGTGCTGGTCGGCGGCACGATCGATGACGCGTCCACGCTCGAGCTCTACGACCTGGCGTGCGGGCTGGTGACCGGTGGGGCCTACCGGCTGCGCATCGTGATGCCGTTCTACGCCTACTCGACGATGGAGCGCTCGGCCCGCCCCGGCGAGGTCGTGACCGCCAAAACCCGGGCGCGGCTGCTGTCGTCGGTGCCGATGGCCAGCCGCGGCACGCAGGTGTTCCTGCTCGACCTTCACGTCGAGGCGATCGCACACTACTTCGAGGGCGGGATCCGGTCGGTCCACATCCAGGGCAAGCCGCTGGTCACCGCGGCGGCGCGCCGGCTCGGCGGCGGCGACTTCGTGCTGGCGTGCACCGACGCCGGGCGCGCCAAGTGGGTCGAGTCGCTCGCCAACGACCTGAACGTCGCCGCGGCGTTCGTCTACAAGCGGCGCCACGACGACGCGACCGCGGTGACCGGCGTATCGGCCCAGGTCGCCGGCAAGCGGGTCGTGATCTACGACGACATGATCCGGACCGGCGGCTCGCTGGTCTCGGCCGCGCGCGCCTACCGCGATGCCGGGGCGGTGGCGATCGACGCGATCGCGACCCACGGGGTGTTCCCCGCCGACTCGCTGGCGCGGATCGCCGACAGCGGGCTGCTCGGCCGGATCGTGGTGACCGACAGCCACCCCCGCGCGGTGGCATTACAGAACGGATTCCTCGAGGTCAACAGCACCGCGGCCCTGCTCGCGGAGCATCTGATCTCCAACTGCTGAATGGTCGAGGATGCCCGCATGAGACTCGTCAAGGTCGCCGTCGCCTGCGTCAACCAGACCCCGCTCGCCTGGGACGACAACCTCGCCCACCTCCGGGCCGCGATCGCGCAGGCGCGCGCCGAGGGTGTGACCGTGCTGTGCCTGCCCGAGCTGGCGATCACCGGGTACGGCTGCGAGGACACGTTCTTCATGCACGGCCTGCAGGACACCGCGTTCGCGCAGCTCGACGCGCTGGCCGCCGAGACCGACGGCATGGTGGTCGCGGTCGGCCTGCCCGTGTACCACGAGAAGGCGCTGTACGACGCCGGCGCGCTGCTCGCCGACGGCGAGATCGTCGGGTTCGTCGGCAAGCAGTTCCTCGCCGGCGACGGCATCCACTACGAGCCGCGGTGGTTCAAGCCGTGGCCGGCCGGCGAGGTCGACGTCCTCGAGCGGGTCTCCCCCGACGGCGCGATCCGCCGGTTTCCGATCGGCGACCTCGTGTTCGAGCTCGGCGGCACCCGGATCGGCTTCGAGATCTGCGAGGACGCGTGGGTCGCCAACCGCCCCGGGGTCGATCTCGCGCTGCGCGGGGTGGATCTGATCGCCAACCCGTCGGCGAGCCACTTCGCGTTCGGCAAGTTCGCGATCCGCCAGCGCTTCGTGGTCGAGGGCTCGCGCGCGTTCGGCGTGGCCTACCTGTACGCCAACCTGATGGGCAACGAGGCCGGCCGGGTGGTCTACGACGGCGGCGGCCTGATCGCGTCCAACGGCGAGCTGTGCGCACGCGGCCGGCGGTTCTCGTTCCACGACGTCGAGCTGACGACCGCGGTGGTCGACATCGACGCCAACCGGCGCGAGCAGGCGCGGCGCGGCAGCCACCGGCCGCGCCACGACGCCGAGGCCCAGGTGATCGAGCGCGCGTTCCTGTGGCCGGTGCGGCGGCCCGCGCCGGTGCCGGCGCCGGTGCGGACGTGGGAGGACGGCGGCGGCGTGCGCGAGGAGGAGTTCGCGCGCGCGGTCGCGCTCGGGCTGTGGGACTACCTGCGCAAGAGCCGCGGCCAGGGCTACGTGGTGTCGCTGTCGGGCGGCGCCGACTCGGCGGCGTGCGCGGTGCTGGTCGCGCTCGCGGTCCGGCTCGCGCTCGCCGAGCTCGGCCCGGGCGGGGTGCGCGAGCAGCTCCCGGCGTGCCGCCGGCTGCACGACGCGCTCGCCGGCGGGGCCGCCGAGGGCTGTGCCGAGGGCTGGACCGACCGCGCGGCGGTCGGCGCGCTGCTCGCCTGCGCCTACCAGCCGACCGAGAACAGCGGCCCGGTGACCCGCCGCGCCGCGGCCGAGCTCGCCGCCGCGATCGGCGCCGAGTTCCACGTGATCGACGTCGACGCCCAGTACAAGGCGTACATCGCGTCGCTCGAGGCCGCGCTCGGCCGCAAGCTGTCGTGGACGACCGACGACGTGACCCTGCAGAACATCCAGGCCCGGGTCCGTGCGCCGTCGATCTGGATGCTGGCCAACGTCCGCGGCGCGGTGCTGCTCACCACGTCGAACCGCTCCGAGGCGGCGGTCGGCTACGCGACGATGGACGGCGACACCGCGGGCGGGCTCGCGCCGCTCGGCGGGATCGACAAGACCTACCTGCGCAGCTGGCTGGTCTGGATGGAGACCACCGGGCCGGACGGCGCCGCGCCGGTCCCCGCGCTCGGCCTGATCAACGCCCAGCAGCCGACCGCCGAGCTCCGGCCGTGCGGCCCGGGCGAGATCGCGCAGACCGACGAGGCCGACCTGATGCCGTACGATCTCCTGGAGGCGGTCGAGGACTCGGCGATCCGCGACAAGCATACGCCGATCGAGGTGCTCCAGGAGCTGTTGCCGCGCTTCCCCGAGCGCACGCCGGTCCAGCTCGCGGCCTGGATCGAGCGGTTCTTCCGGCTGTGGTGCGCGAACCAGTGGAAGCGCGAGCGGATCGCGCCGAGCTTTCACCTCGACGACCGCAACGTCGATCCGCGGTCGTGGTGCCGGTTCCCGATCCTGTCGGGCGGGTTCGCGCGCGAGCTCGCCGAGCTGCGCGCCTACGTCGCATCCGGACAGGCCGATCCCGCCGGAGACGCGACCGGAGACGCGACCGGAGACGCGACCGGAGACGCGACCGGAGACGCGACCGGAGACGCGACCGGAGACGCGAAACGATGAGCCACGCCTACGAATACCCGCGGGCGGCGCTCGCAGTCGACTGCGTGGTGTTCGGGCTCGACGAGGCCGATCTCAAGGTCCTGCTGATCCAGCGCAAGCTGCCGCCGTTCCAGCACGCCTGGGCGCTGCCCGGCGGGTTCGTCCGGCTCGACGAGACGCTCGACGAGGCGGCCCAGCGCGAGCTCCGCGAGGAGGCCGGGGTCGACGACGTCTACCTCGAGCAGCTCTACACGTTCGGCGCGCTCGGCCGCGATCCGCGCGAGCGCGTGGTCACGGTCGCGTACTATGCGCTCGCCAAGCTGAGCGATCACCGGATCCGCGCGGCGACCGACGCGATGGGCGTCGGCTGGTTCGCGCTCGACGATCTGCCCAAGCTCGCGTTCGACCACGAGCCCATCGTGGTGCGCGCGCATGAGCGGCTGCGCGGCAAGGTGCGCTACGCGCCGGTCGGCTTCGAGCTCTTGCCACCGCGGTTCTCGCTGACCCAGCTCCAGCGGCTGTACGAGATCATCCTCGGAACCGAGCTCGATAAACGCAACTTCCGAAAGAAGATCCTATCGATGGACCTGCTGGTCGAGACCGACGAGGTGGAGCAGGGTGTACGACATCGCGCCGCGCGGCTGTACCGCTTCGACCGCCGCAAGTACGAGCGCCTGCTCAAGCAAGGCTTCGAGCTGTCGATCTAAGATGTCCGCCATGCGAGCGTTGATCCTGGTCGACCTGCAGAACGACTTCTGTCCCGGCGGCGCGCTCGCCGTGGCGCGCGCGGACGAGACGATCGCCATCGCCAACCGGCTCTTGCCGTACTTCTCGATGGTGGTCGCCACCCAGGACTGGCACCCCGCCGATCACGAGAGCTTCGCGCCCCAGCACCGCGGTCGCAAGCCGGGCGAGATGATCGAGCTCCACGGCCTGCCCCAGGTGCTGTGGCCGCCGCACTGCGTGCAGGGCACGCGCGGCGCCGACCTCCACCCGGGCCTCCAGCGCGACAAGATCACCGAGGTGTTCCCCAAGGGGACCGATCGCACGGTCGACAGCTACAGCGGGTTCTTCGACAACGGCCACCGCAAGTCGACCGGCCTGGCCGACTGGCTGCGCGAGCGCTGGATCACCCGCGTCTACGTCATGGGCCTGACGACCGACTACTGCGTCAAGGCCACCGCGCTCGATGCCCGCGAGCTCGGGTTCGACACCTGGGTGATCGAGGACGGCTGCCGGCCGGTCGAGCTCCACCCCGGCGACGGCGACCGCGCGCTCGGCGCGATGCGCGCGGCCGGGGCCACGATCGTCGAGAGCGGCTCGATCGGCTCGTGACCGCCGGCTCGTGACCGCCGGCCCGTGACCGCCGGCCCGGCCGCGATCGGCGGGGGATCCCGCCGACCGGGCGGCTCACAGGCTCAGTTGGTGACCGGATCCGTGCTGGTGATGGTGCACGCCGCCTCGCCGGGCCGCGCGTCGCACTCGCCCTGCGGGATCGGGAAGCGGATGTTCTGGGTGTGGGTCGCGGCCTCCCCGGCCGCCAGCAGCGGTTTTCCGAACCGGCGGAGGTCGAGCCAGCGGTACCCGCCCTCGTACATCAGCGAGTAGCGGCGGTTGTAGAGCAGCTCGTCGATGAACGAGGCGTCGTCCGCGGGAACCGCAGGGATCGGAGAAGGGCCGGACCCCAGGGCCGGCAGCTTGCCGGAGAGGTCGCGCACCGTGTTGAGCAAGCCGACCGCCGTGGCGTGGTCGCCGGTGAACCACAGCGCCTCCGCCTTGAGCAGGACGAGCTCCTCGTTCTTGATCATCGGGATCGACGAGTCCGCGCCGGTGTAGATCTTGAACGCGAGCGCGCTGGTCAGCGTGGGGTCGTTCGTGCTCGTGGACGGCTTGCGGTTGCCCTTCGAGTCGACCACGATCTTGATCTTGTCCAGGAAGCGCTGGTCGGGCATGCCGCCGGCTTGCGCCTGCGCCTCGGTCTCGAGCTTGGGGTGGGCAAACACCGACTTTCGGCTGAACAGGATGTTGGTTGCATCGCCGGGGTTCGTCGAGAACGTGTAGAACACGCCGGCGCTGAGGTCGTCCGCGCTGGCCGGGGCGTCGTTCAGGAGCCCACCAGGACCACCAGCCGCGGTCAGCGCGGCGAGCACCGCGTTGTAGTCCACCTTGGAGTGGAGCACGGTGTACGCCGCGACCTTGGCCTTGATCGCGCGGTTGACCGCGACGAACGTGGCCGGGGTGTCGAAGCCGTCGAAGCCCGACAGCGGGAACGTGAACGCCTTGCCGCCGGCCTTGAGGTCCGTCTGGCCCTGGTCGAGCAGGTCGTTGATCTTCTTGATCACGTCGGCCTGGGAGACGATCGGGCCGAGCGGGGCCGTGAGGTCGCGATCGACGTCGACCGGCGCGCCGGTGCCGTAGTGCGAGATGACGATCAGGTAGAACTCCATCGCCTGGATGGTCTCGACGAAGCCCTTCGCCGCCGACTTGTCCTTGTCCACGGTCGTCGGATCCCCGAAGCTCGTGAGCTTGTCGAGGGCGTGAAGGATGATGTTGCCGCCCCGGATGTTGGCGTACGAGCCGCCCCAGAACTGGCCGCCGAACGGGCTGCCCTTCTGCAGGTTGCCCTGGATGTCCTCGACGACGAACCGACCATCGTTGGCGTCGAAGTCGTAGGACTCGCGGCCGAGGATGCCGACCTGGTTGACGAAGCCGGTGGCCGACGGCTTGTTGGCGCGGAGGAACACCAGCATGCCGGTCGCGGCGGCGTTGACGCCGGCCGCGGTGGGGTTGTTCTGCAGCTGCTCCAGGCCGGGGTTGTTGAGATCGGGAATTGCGAGGTCGCAACTGGGCACGGCCAGCAAGCCCAGCGCGCCGCCCAGCGCGAGTGAGGTTAGTTTGTTCGACATGTAGGCTCCTTCAGATGCCCGCCGTGACGGACAGCCAGAACGTCCGGCTCGGCGGATAGGGGGTCACGTCAAAGTTGCGGGAGATCGCCTGGCTGCCGAAGTTCGAGACCTCGGGGTCCAGGCCGCTGTAGGGGGCGAACGTCAGCAGGTTGCGTCCGCTCAGGCTGACGTTGAGGGTCTTCAGTGGTCCGAGCTGCGAGGCCAGCCGCCGGGGCAGGTTGTACGCGATCGAGATCTCGCGCACCTTCACGAACGAGCCGTCCTCGATGTAGGGCCGCGGGTCGCCGCTCCCCAGGGCCATCAGGCGCTTCGCTGCGGCAGCCTGGTCGGTCGCGTTGCCGTTGGCGTCGAAGTAGTTCTGGGTGAGGTTGATGACCTTCGAGCCTTTCTGCCAGTCGAGCAGCGTGCTGAGCGCGAAGTCGCCGAAGTTGATCACGTTCGACCAGCCGATCCGGAAGTCGGGCTCGCCGTCGCCGACCAGCGAGAGCGCGCCGGTCTTGTCGGTCGTCGAGACGATCTGCGTGGCGCTCTTGCCGACCTCGATGCGGTAGGTGCCGAACCCGGCGCCGAAGCTCGGCCCGGTGTTGAACGGCGCGATCCCGGCAGGCAGCTCGGTCACCTCCGAGCGGTTGAGCGTCAGCGTGCCGCGCGTGGTCCAGTCGAAGCCCTTGACCGGCTTGACCGCGACCGCGGCCTCGACGCCGCGGTTGCGCAGGCCGCCGCCGTTGATGATCTGCGCGCCGAACCCGGTGGAGGTCGCCAGCGTGCGCTGCAGCAGCATGTTCGAGATCTGGCGCTGATAGCCCGTGACCTCGGCGACGATGCGCTGGTCCTTGGTCGCCATGTCGAGGCCGCCCTCGATCTCGCGCTGGCGCTCGGGCTCGACCTGCGCGTCTCCCGCGATGCCGCCCACGATGAGGCTGGCGTTGCCGCCGATCGTGTTGACCGCGCTGAGCGCGGTGAACTTCTGGCCGTAGTTCGGGCGGTTGCCGGTCTCGCCGTACGCCAGGCGGACCCGCAGCGACTCGAAGCCGGCGAACATCGGCGCTTCTCCCGGCTTGGCCGGCTTGATCAGCGAGAACGCCGCGCCGATCTTGGGGTAGAAGTAGTACTTGTTGTCGTCCCCGTTGAGGCTCGACCGCTCGGACAGGAGGCCACCGAGCAGCGACAGCCGGTCGTCGACCAGCGACAGCTCCTCCTGGAGATAACCGCCGGCCTCCTTGGTCTGCCGCAGGACCTCGCTCGGGGTGACCGAGGTCGCGGTGTCGACCTTGGGCTGGCCGGCGATGAGGTTGTGGGAGATCACGTAGACCGAGTGGGTGTCCACGCTCTCGAAGGTGAGGCCCGCCGTCAGCGCGCTGCGGTAGCCCCCGCTGTGCGGCGTGAAGTTCCACACCGCGCTGGCGCCGAGGTTCATGTTGGTGTTGGTGGTCGTGCCATCGACCACGGTGCCCGGGAGCCCGCCGGCCTGCTCGAAGTAGAGGTCGGGCGGCGACAGGACGTGGTTCTTCTGGTCGAACGAGTCGATGCCGAGGTTGCCGCGCAGCAGGATCCGGTGCTCGTTGTCGGGGCTCGAGTACGCGTCGATCGTGGTCGTGGCGCCGGCGATCAGCCGGGTCAGGTCCTCGCGGTTCTGGAACTCCGCGACGTCCTGCAGCAGGTTGGTCCCCTGCGGGATCGCGGGGTTGATCGGGTACACGCCGTTCATCGGCCGCAGATCGACGAAGTTCGGGGTGGCGCTGATCACGTTGTAGACGGAGACGCCGTTGTTGTCGTTGTTGGTCAGGCCGCGATCGGTGAGCGAGTGCAGCAGGTTCGCGTTCAGCGCCAGCTTGACGTGGTCGCCGAACTTGTAGCCGACCGAGATCCGGGCGGTCTGCTTCTGGTAGAACGTGCCCTGCATGACGCCCGGCTGATCGGTGAGCAGGGTCGAGCCGTAGTAGTTGCCGTTCTCGGTCCCGCCGGTGACGCTGGCGATCGTCTCGCGCAGGAACGGCACGCGCATGATCTCGGACTCGTGGTTGAACGTCCTGCCGCCGGCGGACACGTAGTCCTGGACGATCGGGTTGAGGTCGCACGACGGGTCGGCCGCCATGGCGCCGCAGAACGCCCCCTTGACCTCGTCGAGCGACTTCCACTGGCGGACGTTGTAGCCCTTCGAGATCTGCTGGAACCCGACCCGCTGGGTGACCTCGGCGTGGTTCTCGCCCTGCTTGCCGCGCTTGGTGGTGATGATGACGACGCCGTTGGCCGCCTTGGAGCCGTACAGCGCCGCCGCCGAGGCGCCCTTGAGCACCTCGACGTTCTCGATGTCGTTCGGGTTGAGGTCGGCGACCCGGTTGACCGGGTTGTCCTGGTTCGACGGCAGGCCGCCGCCTGCGGCTCCGGTGACCGCGTTGATACCCGACGCCGTGGTGATGTTCGAGATGATCACGCCGTCGATCACATAGAGCGGCGAGCTCTGGCCGTTGATCGTCGAGATCCCGCGCAGCCGGAGCTGGGCGCCGCCGCCGGGCGCGCCGGAGTTGGCCTGCAGGTTGGCGCCGGCGAGCTTGCCGACCATCGCGTCGTCGAGCGTGGGCGCCGCGACCCGGGTCAGGTCCTTGCCGTTGATCACCGAGCCACCGCCGGTGATGTTCCCCTTGGTGATCGACGGCGCGCGGCCCTCGATGATGATCTGCTCGCCGGACGCGAGCCCGAGCGGGATCAGCACCGTGTCCTTGCCGGGCGCGGCCTCGACCACCTTGGCCTCGTGCTCCGGTGCGGTGATGTCGAGCGTGATCTTGCCCGCCGGCAGGTTCTCGAACACGAACGTGCCGTCGGCCTCGGTGAACACCGTGGCCTCCGGGATGCCGGCGACCTGGACCTGGGCGGCCGCGAGCGGTTCACCCGAGGACTCGGTCACCTTGCCGTGGATCGCGCGGGTGGCCGGCACCGCGGGCCCCGCCTTTCCGCCGACCGTGACCGCGACCGCGGCCCTGTCCGAAGGCACGGCGACGCTGGCGGCCGGCTGGTTCGGCGCCTCGACGTCGAGCGAGACCTCGCCGAGCGAGACCCCCGGCAGCGAGAAGCTGCCGTCGGCCGCGGTGACGCCCTGGATCTGGGTCCCGTGGACCCGGACCGTGGCTCCCGCGATCGGCGCGTGGGATGCGTCGGCGACCACGCCGCCGATCATGCGGGTCTCGACCGGTGGTGGCGCCGCCGCGATCGGCTTGACCAGCACGACCTGGAGCTGCAGCGCGGTCGCCGCGCCGAGCACCGGGACTTGCTTGGCCGTGAAGCCGTCCGCGGTGACCGCGATCGCGACGCTGCCGGTCGCGACCCCGGTCAGCTTGAAGCTGCCATCGGCGGCCGTGGTCGCCGATGGGCCTCCGTCGCCGACCGTCACGGTTGCGCCGGCGACCGGTTGGCCGTCAACGTCCATGACGCTGCCGGCGATCTCGCGGCCTTTACCTGCCCTGGCAGGTTGGGCTTGCGCGGCGAAGGAGAACAATAGCAACGCGGTGATGCAGAATGCAGGTCCGATTAGTTGAGCAAGTCGCTTCGTGAAGATCACGGAGGCCCCCCTAGGTGATTCGCGCCATCTAAACGCCACGTGATGGCGGCTACAAGGAATTGAGCCGACACAATCTGTCTGGCAGCGCGAGTTTCTGGCCGCACTGCTGTCGCACCCCCCGGCCGTGTAACGTCCGCTACATAATTTCGGTTGCTTAGCCAGTTGCGCCGCTGCAGCAAAATGTGCCGCATCCGTCGCAGCGCGGGCCCTTCGATGCCTTCCTGCAGATTCGTGGGCAGCGCGGGAATATTTTGGGAGCACGGTCTGGGAGCGCGGAGCGACGGCGGATCGACCGTGCATCGGGCCGCGCAGCGAGGCGATCGCGCGCGTGGTTGAAGCACCGCCGTCACCGGTTCGCCTCCGAGATCCTCGGTCGCGCGATCACCGCGCGGTGGCACGCGGCGTGCTGCTTCTCGCTCCATGAAGCTCGACCGGCCCACCCAGGACAACCAAGGAAAACGCGAAGCAGGACGCGATCGGGTCTCGGGGCCGCGCTCGCCGCGGGTCTCGCTCGACGAGCTCGTCGCCAAGGGTCACACCGTGATCGGTCGGATGGAGGCGCTGGTCCGCCGCATCGCCGGTCGATTCGGCCGCCGCTAGCGCCGGCGCCAGTTCCCACCCACCCCAACCAGGAGCCAGTCATGCATATCTTGATCACGCTGATCGTCGGTCTCATCGTCGGTGCGCTCGCCAAGCTCGTGATGCCGGGGAAGGACCCGGGCGGCATCCTCATCACCATGCTGCTCGGCATCGCCGGCTCGTTCGTGGCAGGCGCGCTCGGCCACTCGCTGGGCTGGTACGCGCTCGGCGAGGGCCCAGGCCTGCTCGCGTCGGTGCTCGGCTCGGTGATCCTGCTGGTGATCTATCGTCTGGTCGCCTACCCGCGCCGGACCCGGTAGCGCCGCCGCAGCGCGCGGAGTTGCCCCGGAGGTGATGCGATGGACTCGCTACATCCGATCATCCGGCCGCCGGACGTCGGCCACGAGCCGCACAACCCGGTGCGCGATCCCGGCAAGCTGGCGCCGACCGAGGATCTCGATCGCGAGCCCGATGGCGTGCCGCACGGCGTCGTCGGGCTGACCGCGCTGTTCTCGGTGATGCTCGCCATGCTCGTCGCGGCGATGTTCCTCGGCGGCCACCTCGTCGGTCAGATCGCCGGGATCGCGCTCGTCGTGGTCGCGATCCCGGCCTTGGTCACCGGCCTCCGCCGCAAGGCGGAGCGCGAGCGCGACCGGGTCCACCCGTCCCGCTGAGCGCGAGGCGCACACCGCGCGCGCCGGCCCGGTTCGCCGCGCTTGCGCGACATGCGCTGTGTGGCGGCCCCGCACGCAACCGCTGCGGGATTTCGTCCATTTGTGCAGGCATCGTTCTTGCGGTGGTGCACTGGCATGCGGCCACGGCTGGTCCTCGTCCTCGGGCTCGCAACCGGCTGTGCCCACGCGCCGGCGCACCAGTTCGGCGACGAGCAGCTCGAGGCGATCAAGTTCGAGGGCAACCACCAGCTCGGCGACCGGGCGCTGGTCACCGGGCTCGCGCTGCACCGGACCGAGCGCCGCGGCGGCGCGCCCGACCCGTATCTGATCCAGATCGACGCCGACCGGATCCGCGGCGAGTACCTGCGCAAGGGCTTCCTCGACGTCGACGTCCGATCGCGGGTCGACCGCCGCGGCGACGCGGCGACGGTGACCTACACCGTCGAGGAGGGCCAGCGCGCGGCGACCCGCGTGGTGATCACCGGGCTGCCGTCCGACGTCCCGGCCGCGGCGGTGCGCGCGAAGCTGCCGCTGCGCGACGGCCAGCCGTTCGAGTACGAGGCCTACGACCTCGCCAAGCCGCTGCTGCTCGGCGTGGTCCAGGACGCCGGCTACGCGCGCGCCCAGCTCGACGCCCGCGTCATCGCGGACCGCGCGGGCCACGCCGCGGTCGTCGATCTCGCCTACACCGCCGGGCCGAAGTGCCGGTTCGGCAACGTCGAGATCGCCGGGGCGACCGGCGAGCTGGCGACCGCCGTGCGCGAGCGGCTCGCGTTCCAGCCCGGCCAGCCGTACTCGACCCAGGCGATCACCCAGACCCAGCGCAACCTGTACGGCTTCGGGCGGTTCTCGACGGTGCAGGTCCAGCCCGACCCGGGCAGCGGCGAGGTCGTCAACGTCAAGGTCGCGGTCGCCGAGAGCGCGCGCCACCAGGTCCAGCTCGGCGGCGGGCTCGGCCGCGACACGTTCGGGTACTCGGTGCACGGCCGCGCCGGGTACTCGATCGCCGGCTGGCCATTTCCGCTCGACACCGCCTCGATCGAGCTCCGGCCGGAGTACGTCTACAACACCGACACCGGCAACGAGCCGCGGCTCCGCGCGCTCGCCCGGCTGGAGCGCGCCGACCTGTTCTGGACCTACACCAAGGCCAGCATCGACGCCGGCTACAACTACCTGACGTGGGAGGCCTACACGAGCTACGGGCCGCTCGTGCGGGTCGGGTTCGAGACCCCGGCCTTCACGCCCCGGGTGAAGCTGCGGGTCGGCTGGCGGCTGGAGCAGAACGCGTTCCGCAACATCACGACGATCATCGATCCCCCGGTCGAGGCGGTGGTGAGGGCGGGCAACACGGGCAAGCTCGATCCCGACGCGATGGCGCTCAAGCACACGCTCGGCCTCGACCGCAGCGAGCGGATCGGCGGCTACGAGCAGGCGCTGGTCGTCGACCTGCGCGACAAGCCGATCGAGCCCCGGCTCGGGGCGTACGGCGAGCTGCGCACCACCGAGGGCACGCCGCTGGCGGGCGGCGCGTTCAACTACTTCGAGGCGATCGGCGATGTCCGCGGCTTCGCGCCGCTGCCCGGGCGCGCCGTGCTCGCGGCGCGCGCCCGCTACGGCGGGATCTGGGGCGACATCCCGGTGACCGAGCGGCTGTTCTCGGGCGGCGCGGTCAGCCAGCGCGGGTTCGGCGAGCGGCGGCTCGCGCCGTTCGTCCACGGCACGACGTTCCACCCGGACGGCACGATCAGCGGCTCGGTGGCGGACATCCCGTACGGCGGCGGCGGCCTGTTCGAGACCAGCCTGGAGGCCCGGGTGCCGATCACCACGGTCCGGACCATGCCGCTCGGGATCGTCGCGTTCCTCGACGGCGGCGACGTCACCCAGACCCCGGGCCAGCTCGACCTGGGGAACCTGAACTGGGCGGTGGGCGCCGGCTTGCGGCTGATGACGGCGGTCGGCCCGGTCCGGTTCGACGTCGGCTACCGGCTCAACCGCACCGGCGGGAACAACCCCGACCCCGGGCAGCAGGTCGCCTATCACCTGACGATCGGAGAGGCGTTCTGATGTCCGCGCCGCCCGGCCGGCGACGCAGCTTGCGGTGGCTCGGGCGCGGTGCGGTCGGCGCGATCGGGTTCGCGGTGCTGGCCGTGCTCGGGGCGGTGATCGCGATGCAGACGGAGTGGGGCCGCGAGCGGGTCCGCGCCCAGGTCGAGCAGCGGCTCGCGGCGACGTTCA
Source organism: Kofleriaceae bacterium (assembly GCA_041495365.1). Lineage (GTDB taxonomy): Bacteria > Myxococcota_A > Polyangia > Haliangiales > Haliangiaceae > JABFXX01. The sequence goes on from JBGQCL010000065.1 coordinate 32,824, forward strand.
CCGGCGGCGCGACGCTCGGTGGGATCGAGGGCAACCCGTTCGGCGAGCTCACGCTGCACGACGTCGTGATCAACGGGGCCGATCGCCGGCCGGCGATCACCGTCCGGCACCTGACGGTCACGGTCGGGCTGCTGCCGCTGCTGTCGCACCAGGCGCGCGTGGTCGCCGTGCACGCCGACGGCGTCGACGTCGATCTCCGGCGCGACCGCCGCGGCGCGCTGGTGATCCAGGACCTGACGCGGCCGGGGCCGCCCTCGGCGTGGAGCGTCGACCTGCCCGAGATCACCGTCCGCCGTGGCCACGTGCGGTACGACACCGGCGGCGAGGTGGTCGACCTCGACGGGGTCGAGCTCGACGCGTGGGCCCAGCTGCCGCACGCCGGGCCGATCGATGCCGGCGCCTCGCTGCGCGGGACGTGGCGCGAGCGTCAGGCAGCCGCGCTCGCGGTCCAGGCGGTGGTCCACGCCGATGCGGACCGGCAGATGATCGCCCTGCCGTACGTCACCGCCAAGGTCGGCGACGTCGCCGTGATCGGCAACCGCGTCACGCTCCGGATCGCGGCCGCCGAGCCGGGCCGCCCGCCGCGGGCGCCGATCGTGTCGGGCGACGTGTTCGTCGATGCCGGCGCCGCCGCCGTGGCGCGCCTGGTCCCGATCGTCCACCTGCCCGCCGACGTGATGCTGCAGGTCACCGCCACCCCCGTCCCGGGCGACCACTGGACCGCCGTCACCGTCGGGGGCCGGGTCGACCAGACCCCGGTGCGGTTCACCGGGACCGCCGATCTCGATGCCCGGCACGCGCGCGGCGAGCTCGTGGCCGGTGCGCTCGATCTCGCGCGGCTGACCGGCGGCCGGGTCGCGGGGCGCGGCGCCGGCACGGTGGTGTTCGACGTCCGGCCGGGCGGGCCGGGCGCGCTACCGGTCGCCAGCGCCACGTTCCGTGGGTGGGGCGAGGTCGCCGGCGTGCCGCGCACCGATCTCGACGTCGCGGTCAGCTCGGCGGGCGAGCGCGCGCGCGCGGTGGTCCACGCGGTCGGCCGCGGCGCGCGGGCCGAGCTCGCCGCCTGGATCCGCGTCGCCGGCGACCGGCTCGCGATCGAGGACGCGACCCTGCGCGCGGAAGCGACCGACCCGGCGCGCGCCACCGGTGGCAAGGCCCCGGTGCACGGCACGCTGACGATCGATCTGCGGGCGCGCGGCGCGCTGCGGCCGGCGCCGGACCTCGCGGTCGCCGGGACGGTCGAGGGCCGGCAGCTGCGGATGGCCGACCTCGCGGTCAGCGCGCTCCACCTGGCGGTCGATGCCCGGCAGCTGCCGAGCCGGCCGCTCGGCACCGCCCACGTCCAGCTCGTCGATCTGGTGCGCCGCGGCATGCAGCTCGGCGAGCTCACGGTCGACGCGGCCGATCGCCCCGACGGCAAGCTCGCGCTCGCGGTGCGGTCGCGGCCCAAGCAGAACCCGTGGCTGATCGACGCCGACGCGGTGGTCACCCCGCCGGCCGATCTCGGGACGGGGCGGTTCGCGATCGACCTGGTCGGCCACCACGTGCGCGCCGGCAGCGGCTCGGACTGGTATGGCAAGACCGGCCACATCGACATCGGGCCCGAGCGGATCGCGCTGCGCGACCTCGCGAGCAAGAGCCCGGTCGGCAGCATCGCGATCGGCGGCAGCTACCAGCGCGCCGGCCGCCACCGCGGCGACCTCGCCGCCGATGTCGAGATCCGGTCGCTCACGCTGGAGAACCTCGCGGGCGCGCTGACCGGCGCGTACCACGGCAAGGTCGACGCGCATGTCGCGGTCACCCGCACCACCGGCGCCTGGCAGGGCGACGTCCGGCTCGACGGGCACGGCCTGTCGCTGCCGTCCTCGACCGCGTCGACCGGGTCGACCCCGATG
>JBGQCL010000066.1:0-34468 GCA_041495365.1 Kofleriaceae bacterium
CCCGCACCGCAACCATCCCCGCTCACCGTCCCCCCGCACCGCAACCATCCCCGCTCACCGTCCCCCCGCACCGCAACCATCCCCGCTCACCGTCCCCGCGCCAGATGCGTCCGCCCCAGTCCCACCTGCACCGTCCCCATCGCCTGCGCCATCGATGCTCGCCCCCCCGACCTCGCCGGTGACGGCAAGGAGACGACGCTTGCACCGACCTCGGGAGCACATTCGGTCCGTTCGACCTCCACATTCGATGAGGCGATGGAACCGCCGAAATCCGACAGACAATCGGCAGGGGCCGGAGCGAAAACGAGATCGTGCGGAGTTCCGCGGTGATCCGCGCGCGGTTCCGCAACGGATCGTACGCTTGCCCCGCAGGACTGCGAGATCCATGAGGGCACCGGTCAGGTGGCCTGACCGGCACGGGGCGTGCCGGGGCGCCGCGCTCCGGCCGACCCTCGACTCGACGCGGCTGCTCGCCCGCGCGGCGCTGCACGCCGCCGCCCCGTGATTCCCGGGGCACTCCCAGCATCGGGCGCACGCCTGGCGTGAGGCGCCGGTGCGGCGGTGGTCCTCGAGATGCATGAGCTCATGCCGTGGTCGAAGCCACGGAGGAAGCCATGTCAGTCACCAGAACCATCGCGTTGCTCGCCGCGCTGTTCGCGGGCTGCGCCACCGCCCCATCGACGCGCGCCGAGCAGCAGAGCCTGCAGGCGAGCGCCCGCGCCACGCTCGACGAGATGATCGCGCAAGACGCCCGGATCCAGGACCCCATCCACAACGCCCCGGCCTACGCGGTGTTCCCATCGATCGGCAAGGGCGGCGTGCTTGTCGGCGGTGCGCACGGCCGGGGCATCCTGTACGAGCACGGTGTGCCGACCGGCTTCGTGGCGGTCGAGCAGGCCTCGATCGGCGCCCAGCTCGGCGGCCAGAGCTTCGCCGAGCTGCTCGTGCTGCGCACCCCGGAGGACGTCGCCTCGGTCAAGTCTGGAAACTTCACCGCCGGCGCCCACCTCGGCATCGTCGTGCTGAGCGCGTCGGCAGGGACGCAGACCAACTTCAATCCGAACGCCAGCATCTTCGTCATGCCGCGCGGCGGCCTCATGGTCGACGTCTCGATCAGCGGACAGCGGATCAAGTATCAGCCGCTCAGCGCGTGATCACGAGCCGGCACGGCACCCAGGGACGATGCTCAGTGACCGCCGCCACCGCCACCGCCACCGCTGCCACCGCCACCGCCACCGCCACCGCCACCGCCACCACCACCCGTCGAGCAGCGCTGCAGCACACACGCATTCGTACCGGTCGTGGGCTCGGTCTCACACGCATAGCCGGGCAGCGCCGCGCATGACAGGTCAGCGCAGGTGATCACCGGGGTGGGCGGCGGTTGCGGCCCGGCGCCCAGCGGCGTCACGTCGACCACGTAGCACCGCGCGCCGACGCCGTAGTACGGCTGGACGCATTGACCGAAGAACGCCGAGGTCCCGGTGTCACAGTCGAGGTTGGTGGTGCATGGCCGGCCGGTGATCGCCGTCGCGAGCGCGTTGTAAGCGTCCGCATGCTGCTGCGCGGCGAGGCTGAACGCGTCGGCCGTGACCTGGTAGTCGGCCAGCGCGGCCTCGTAGGCCGCGTACTTGGTCGCCACCGAGGGTAGTGCCGCCGGTTCGGCCGCCGGCCGAGGCAGCGTCACGCCATCCCAGCACACGGTCCGCGCAGCGGTCGTGATCGAGGTTGTTTCGTTTCCCGAGGCGCCGGGATCGCCCGCCGGCTGGACGGCGCAGCTGGTGAGGGCCGACATGCAGGCGGTGACGATCCCGGTAGTGATGAATGACTTGGGCATGCATCAGCAATACAGCGCGGTGCTGGACCGATCGAGTTTCGGGGACTAACGATCTGCCGAGCAGACGTGACGTGATTTGCATATTTCCTCTTTCCTCGCAATAGTTAGTCACGTCAGCGAACGATATCGGCGTGAAGATCACCGCAGCGCGACCCCGCAGTCTGGCACTGAAGATCTGGACGCGCACAGATCGATTCGCACGCGGTACCCTGCGCGGCTCGACATGAGCCGACCGCGGATATCGAGTGCTCGCCCAGGCCCACATCTCGCGACGCTGCGCGCGAATTTGAAAATGAATTACGATCCTCAGTTGCCGCCGTGGCCGCCACCCGAACCGCCGCCACCCGAACCGCCGCCACCCGAACCGCCGCCACCCGAACCGCCGCCGCTCCCGGAGGACACCGGCGCGTCGAGATCGATCTCCAGCGCCCCGATCGGATCCGACGAGAACACGTTCGCCACCGCGACGCGATCGGCGACCGGACCAGCGTATCCCGACGATGCGCTCTGCCGGACGACGTCCATGCTGATCGGCAGCGGGCCGAGATTGGACAGCGCCTCGCTGCAGGTCACGATCGTCGACGACGTGGCGGTGCACGTGCCCGTCCCGGCGACCCCGCTCAGCGCGGCCGTGCTCCCAGACGCCGGGAGCGAGCCGCCGAGCGAGACCCGCAGCGCGCCGCCGACCAGCCCGACCGGCAGCGCGTACTCCACCGTCACGGTACCTCCGGTGACCAGCCAGTCGACCTCGCTGACCGCAAAGCTCGCGGCCGCGGCGAGATCGCTCGATGTCGGCACGACGTATCGCCCGAGGTAACTCCCCGTCGCGGTGGGCAGCAGCGCGGCCACCGACTGACCGGCGCTCGTGTCCTGGCCCGGCGGACCGCCAGACGTGGATACACAGCCGACGAACAACAGACCGAAAGTAGCGCGCGCAGAGCTGGATGTCATGTGCGGAGATCTCCTTGGATGAGCCCGCGTCCCCTGCACGGGTCCAATGCACATACTACTCATCGAGTCTGCCGTTGCCTACGTCCTTTCCTTGTCGCGAGAGCCCAGCGCGGTATCTGAAATGCTGCACACATTGCGCTGAGTGCGCAGTGCTTGCGCCGAGCTGTGCATGGATCGTGCGTGCAGTGCAGGTGAACGCTGGTTGCACAGCCAGCGATCAGCTCGCCGCGCGCAGCCGGTAGCGGGTCGCACGCGCACACCCGAGCCGCTCGACGCGGCGCTCGGCGACCAGCGTGCGCAGCGCGCGGAGTACCGTGCTCTGCGACAGCTCCAGCGAGCGCGCGAGCTGCGGGATCGACGCCTGCTCGACCTCGCGGAGCCGATGACAGACCGCCTGGCTGGTCGCGCTGGCCGGCGCGGCGGCAGACGGCGCGGCCGCGGTGCGGCACACCTGGCGGGCGGGCGGCTCGACCGGCAGCGCGCCGTCCTCCCACCGCGGCGCGCTGTCGGCGAGCGGCGGCTCGCCTCGGCTGACCACGTGGACTGGCACGGCCGCCCGGTAGCACCCGCCGGTGTTCTCGATCCAGTCGCCGTGAGGCTGCAGAAACGTTCGCAGCCGGTGCACCGCGGTGCGCACCGGCGGATCGTGCACTTCCGGCCGGTAGGCATGCAGCCCCCACAGCCCCGCCACGATCTGCGGCTTGCTCGCGTCGCCGCTGGCCAGCAGCCGCAGCAGCACCGAACACCACCGCGGCGGCCGTGCGCGGGCGATCACGTCACCGTGATCCTCGAGCAGCACGAGGTCCTCCGACGGGACCACGATGATCCGCCGGTTCGGGGTCAGGCCGAGGAGCTCCGGGACGACACCGAGCAGCCCGAGCGCCACGATGCGCGACAGCGCGCCGTGATCGTGCTGGATCACCGCGCGCAGCAGCGGCGTGACCGCGTCCTCGTCGAACGCGCTCGGACGCCCGGCGTGGTCGTACTGGGCGAGCCCGGCCTTCGCGCAGAAGTGGCGGCTCGCACGCCACAGTGCACGCAGCTCGTCGAGCGAGCGCTGCGCGCGGGTGCCGTCGCCGATCGCCCGGGCGACCAGGATGTCGAAGCCGAGCAGCTCGGCGCGAAACGCCACGTCGCGCGAATCGACCAGCTCGGCGGCCTGCTCGACGAGCTCGCGGCACGCCGCCGGCCCGCGCTGCCAGCGCGTGACCCACAGCCGAGCGAGCAGGCTGGCGATCCGGCCGCTGCGGGTGTCGCCGCGCAGCGCCTCGCGGTCGGCCGCCTGGAACGCGTCGATCGCCTCGCTGCGCCGTCCACGCAGCGCGAGCTGCACGGCGGCCTCCGTGAGCAGCGCCTGCTGCGCGTGCGAGTCGGGCGCGCAGCGCCGCACCAGCTCCTGGACGCGGTCCAGCGCTTCGCGGCGCGGTTCGAAGCGCGTCGTGTACGTCGCGATCGACGTGTCGACGGCGAAAGCGTTGCTGGCCAGACCGAGCCGGTGCGCCTGCCGCTTGGCTTGCTCCAGCAGCGCGATGCCGCGCTGCAGCTGGCCGATCTGGACCAGGGCGTGGCCACGCAGGTCGGTGCCGAGCAGTTGCACGTACAGGAGCTTCGCCGCGTGCGCTTCTTGCAGCGCTCGCAGCGCGTTGCGCGCCGCGCCCGGGTAGCGCCCTGTGAAGTGGAAGTAACATGCGATGCCCTGGAACGCGAACGCGCGCACCCACGGGTCCTGTTCGTGCCGGGCGCGCGCGCCCTCGCGGACCAGCAGATCGAGCGCGCGATCGAAGTAGCCCGCGCGCGCGAACGCGATCCCGAGGAAGAACCGCGACGCCGCCAGGGTGCGGCGATCGCCGGGCGCGGTGCCGTCTGCGCCGGCGCGCCAGACATCGAAGCACGCGCGCGCGTCATCGACCCGGTCGACGAACGTGAGCGCACCGACCACCCACGCCACGTCGATCGGCGCGACCTCGCGATCGCCGTCGACCGCGGCCGCGATGATGTCGGCGTAGCGGCCGTTGTAGAACGCGCGCGCGAGCTCGGTATCCCCCACCGTCGACGTATGGTTGGCGATCCCCGGCATGACGATCGGCCGATTGGCTGTCTTCGCAAAATAGCCACGAGTCTCGGTCGTGCAAGACAGACAGACATGCGGCAAGATGATGCAGCGCGCGGGCCGGGCCCCACCTGCACTGCAATGTGTTCAATCACACGCGATCGATCAGCTACAAATGTCGCAACGAGTCCGATCGTGGCACAATGCCCCGACGCAGCGATTGCGCCACTGCCGATCATCCTCGTCCCTGCTTCGACATGCGCTGTTCGCACTGGTAGGCGTGCGATCCGAAGATCATGCGCGTACCGCGCAGTGATTGCGCCACGATCACGAGATCGCGAATCATCGGCATTCACGCGAAATCCATCGTGCGCGCGGATCGCCTGCATGGTAGAGACTGGCTGCGTGATCCGGTCGGCGTGGTCATCTGCAGCCTGGGCGCGCTCGGCCGCGGTGCACAGTCCACCATCGTCGTCCAGCTGACCGCGCCGTCGATCGTCGGCACGTTCGCGAACACGGCGACTGCCAGCTCCGCCACCGCCGACCCGCAGACCGGGAACAACACTGCCACCGTGACGGTGCAGATCAAGGCCGCGGGCGGCGCGATCCCTCCGCCGACCGTGCTCACCGGCCCGATCTACCTGCGCGACTCGTTCGGCTACGATCCGCCGGTCGATGGCCTGCCGTTCCGCTACGACTCCGCGGGGAACCCCGTATCGATCGCCGGCGCCGGCGGCGAGGTCAGCATCAACCAGCTGCGCGTCGAGTGGCCGAACACCGCCGCCGAGGTCTGGCTGACCCCGGCGGTCCGGCAATCGCCGACCTGGTACTTCGGCCCGGTCGCGTCGATCGATCCGGCCACCGTCGAACCGCCCGGCTCCTACGATCGCCCGGGCGAGAACGGCGTGACCGCGAGCAACGTCAACCCGAGCGTCGAGTCGAACAACGCTGCGCTGGTCCCGTTCGTCCAGCCGCCCGGCCCGGTCACCGCGGCGGTGAGCGCGGTCGCGGGCTGGTACACGACGGCGCTCGGCTTCACCCCTTCGGGCGCGCTGTCCGGGAACTTCGAGACCTCCGGCGCGGCCTGGCTGGTGCTCCGGATGCCGCGGACCACGCCGGGGGGCCTCGGCGCCACCGCGATCTGGGAGCTGCACACCAGCGGCCTGACCGGCCCCAGCCTGTCCGGCACGGTCGTGCTCCAGAACTACAACCGGATCGCCGTCAGCTACGATCCGGACGCCGGCGTCATCGTCGGGTCGGTCAACGGCGTGCCGACCGCCGCGCTGCCCTGCACCGTGAGCGGCGTCCGCTACGTCGGCTTCCAGGGCAACGGCATCGTCAACGACTTCCTCGTCTCGGCCGGCGCGATCGCTCCGCAGTAGCGCGCCGGCGCACGACGCTCAGGGCCACATCGCACATCGTCGCGGCCGACGAACCGGACGTGTCGCTTGCGCGCTGCCGTGAAGTCGATCAGCCCCCCTGCAGCGGCGACGCAGGTGAGGCTACCGAGGGCCCGCCGCGATGTCCTGGACGATCGCGGCCAGCTGCGGGATCCGGCCCTGCTGCTCGACGTGGCGAATCGCCTCCATCGCGCGCATCGCCTGGGGAGCGCCGGCGCCGGACAGCTGCGCCATCGGGATCCTCGCGCGGAACAGCACCATCTCGAACTGCGACGGCAGGAGGCTCGAGAGCCGGGCCAGCAGCTCGTCGGGTGTCATCGGCGCCGCCTCGGCCCGCGGGGACGCCGTCGCGGGTTCGTCGGACCGGCCCTTGCCGGCGTCCGTCGCGCCCGGGGCCGATGCCAGGATGAGCTGCCGCGCGTCGACGCCGGGGCGGGCCTGGAGCTGCGGGAGGTCCGCGTCGGGCAGCCCCTGCAGGCGGATCGCGGCGCAGCCCTGCTTGTACGCGGCGGCCACCGACTCGCGGTCCCCGAGGCCGCCGTAGAAGCCGATCGCGAAGCTGCGCGCCGCGTCGTCGGCGATCGAGCCGCGCATCCCGACGACGCAGTCGACCAGGTTCAGCAGCGCCGCGGCCTGCGGCTCGCTGTAGCAGGCGCTGAGCACGACCAGCTTGACCGAGGAGCCGGCCGCGTCGAACGTGTCCTGCAGCGCGGCGGTCGAGACCCGCTGGGGCTGGCCGTCGGCGCCCTGGAACAGCAGGCCTTGGTCCGGCCCGCCGTCGACGGCGCCGGGCTCGACGGCGTCCCGGTGCGGCCCCGCCGCGGGATCGCGCGCGCGATCGCCGGCCGGACCGCCATGGCCGCTGAAGTGGACCACGGTGGGCTTGAGCTTGCGTAGCTCGCGCAGCAGGTCGAGCGGCTCGGCCGCCCAGCGCGTCACCAGCTCGAAGCTGTCGCGGAAGCCGCTGCGCTCCAGCTCGACCTGGATGGCCCGCGCCTCACGGTCGAGCGCCAGTCGGTCGGTGCCCAGCGGATTGGCGGCGAGAAACAGGATGGTGTGCTTCATCGACCACGACCCACGGGGCCAGGTTATCGCATCCGCGCCGCCGGAACCATGGCCGCCCCCGGCTTGACCGGTGTGGGCTTTGGCGGTTCCATTCCGCGCGATGACCGAGCCAGAGACGTTCCGGGCCGAGCTGACGGAGTTGCTGGATCGCGAGCTGCCTCGCCAGCTCGCCGACCTGCCTCCGATCACCGCCGAGTACTCGGGCGGCCGCCGGCCGGAGCTCCCACACCCGAATTCGAAGCGCTACTGCGAGCTGATGGCCGACCGCGGGCTGACCGCGCCGACCTGGCCCACGGAGTACGGCGGCGGCGGCCTCGACAAGGAGCGCGCGAAGATCGTCGTCGCCGAGCTGCGCCGGCGGCGGCTGCCGGCCCCGCTGAGCGGCTTCGGGCTGACGATGATCGGCCCGACCCTCCTGCAGTTCGGCACCGACGAGCAGAAGCGCGAGCACCTGCCGAGGATCGTGCGCGGCGAGATCCGGTGGGCCCAGGGCTACTCCGAGCCCAACGCGGGCAGCGACCTCGCCTCGCTCGCGGCCTCGGCGCGGATCGTCGGCGACGAGATCGTCCTCGACGGCCAGAAGATCTGGACCAGCTACGCCGACAAGGCGGACTGGATGTTCGGCATCTTCCGGACCGACACCGGCGGCAAGAAGCAGGAGGGCATCACGTTCCTCCTGCTCGACATGGCGCAGCCCGGCGTCGAGGTCCGGCCGATCAAGCTGATCAGCGGCGCGTCGCCGTTCTGCGAGGTGTTCTTCACCGAGGCGCGGGCGCGGACCCGCGACATCATCCACGGCGTCGGCAACGGCTGGACGGTGGCCAAGGCGCTGCTCGGCCACGAGCGCACGATGATCGCCAACGTGTTCGGCCCCGGCGGGCGCGGGCGTGACGTCACCGCCGGCAACCCGCTGGTCGAGCTGGCGCGCGACCACGTCGGCGAGCGCGAGCGCGGCGGCCGGATCGCCGACCCGGTGCTGCGCGACCGCGTCACCCAGGTCACCATGGACGAGCGCTGCTTCGCGCTCACCATGCAGCGCAACGCCGACGCCGCCCGGGCCGGCCACAAGCCGGGGCCCGAGACCGCGATCTTCAAGATCTACGGCAGCGAGCTCAACCAGCGCCGGCAGGAGCTGATGCTCGCGCTGCGCGGGCCGCAGTGCCTGGGCTGGGACGGCGCGGGCTTCGACGCGCCCGAGCTGGCCCAGACCCGCGACTGGCTGTTCTCCCGGGGCATCACCATCGCGGGCGGCACCAGCGAGATCCAGCTCAACATCATCGCCAAGCACGTGCTCGCCCTGCCGGACTGAGCTTCGTCCGTCTCGATCGCCAGCAGCATCACTTCGGGCAGTACGGATCCACCGCGCAGCGGGCTGCGCTGGCGGCCGCTGCGGGGAGCAGTGGCGCGCACATCACGTCGGCCCCCGGGCGACCGACGCGCTGCGCCCATTGTCCGACGCAGTCGTCGTGAGCCTTGCACTCTGGAGTCTGCCCGTAGCTGTACGGGCCGAGGCCGCAGCGGCCCGTGTTCTCGTCCTGCACCGGGCCCGGATCGCTGTCCCCGTCTCCACCGCAAACGGCACCTAATTTCTCGAGGTCGATGGCTTCCATGCCCGAGAGGCAAGCAACGGCTGTGCCGCCGCGGCAGTACGTACATACAGCAACATCGATGGCGCGTACTGCAAGCCTCGCGTGACAGATCGCAACCCGCGGTGCACGCGGATCCGTTGAGCCCGTTCGGCGTCCCATGCTGGAGGAACTTGGCGAACACCGTCTTGCGCCCGACCGCCGCGAGTCACGGGCGAGGACATTCAAGCGGGTTTCGGGCGCTCCCCGGGATGCCTCGATGTGACCCGAGGGTCGAACCGGCGAGCCGGCGAGCACCACTGGATGCCGGCTGCGGGACATGACATCGACGCGGTGGCATCCTTGGCGCGGAGGCCATCGATGCGCACCGTGCTCTCGCTCCTGGTCATGACCCTGCTGCTCCCGGCATCCGGCCGCGCAGCGCCGGACGCGCACCCGATGAAGATCGGCATCATCGGCACCGGACACATCGGCGGGACGCTCGCGAAGCTGTGGGTCGCCGCCGGGCACGAGGTGCTGCTGTCGTCGCGCCATCCCGACGAGCTCAGGCCCCTGGCCAGGCAGCTGGGCCCCCGGGCACGCGTCGGGACCCCCAAGGAGGCGGCCAGCTTCGGCGACGTCGTCCTGGTCTCGGTTCCGTACAAGGCGCTCCCCGAGCTCGGGCGCGATCTCAAGGCCGAGCTCGCGGGGAAGATCGTGCTGGACACCTGCAACCCGTATCCCGGGCGCGACGGCGACATGGCCAGCGAGGCGCGCAAGAAGGGGACCGGGGTCGCGTCTCCCGAGTTGCTGCCCGGCACGCGCCTGGTCCGCGCGTTCAACGCCATCAACGCCGGCAGCCTCGGCGGCGAGGCGCATCGCAAGCCGCCGCTCGTGGGCATCCCGCTCGCGGGGGACGACGCCGAGGCCCTGCGGGTCGCGCAGCGCCTGGTGACCGACGCCGGGTTCGATCCGGTCGTGGTGGGCGGCCTGGCGCGCGCCCGGGAATTCGACGTCGGGACGCCGGTCTACACCAGGTTGCTGACCGCGGCGGAGCTGCGCAAGGCGCTCGGTCCGTCGAAGCCGTGACCCGACCAGCTCCCGGCGCGACTGCGTCGCCTGGACGCGCCGCCGCGCCTCAGCTCCGATACAATGGGGGCTGAGATGGTTCCGGAGCGCTACGGCTCGTATCGGGTGTACGAGCAGCTCGGCAAGGGCGGAATGGCGACGGTGCATCGCGCCGAGCAGGACACGCCGCGCGGGGTGCGGCAGGTCGCGCTCAAGCGCATGGTGCCGACGCTGGATCGCAGGTCCGTGGCGCTGTTCCTCGACGAGGCCCGGCTGCTGCGCTACCTGCAGCATCCGAACGTCCCCGAGACCTACGACTCGGGCCGGGTGTTCGGCACCTACTTCATCGCGATGGAGTACATCCCCGGCCGGACGCTCAAGGACCTCATCACCCAGTGCCGGACCACCGTCGGGCCGGTGCCCGAGCCGATCGTGCTCAACCTCGCGATGCAGCTGTGCGACGCCCTCGACTACGCGCACAAGCGGTGCGACGAGCACGGCCGGCCGCTCGGCATCATCCATCGCGATGTCACGCCCGCCAACCTCATCCTCGCCCCGACCGGGGTCCTCAAGCTGGTCGACTTCGGCCTCGCGAAGGCCAGCCCCGCGACGGAGCCGAGCGTGGCCGGCGTGATCAAGGGCAAGCTCGGCTACGTGGCCCCGGAGTACACCCGGGGCGAGATCGATCACCGGGCGGATCTGTGGGCGGTCGGCATCATCATGTACGAGCTGCTCACCGGCGGCCGGCAGCTGTTCGACGCGCCCGACGCCGTCGACACGCTCGCGCGCGTGCGCGCGCTGCCGATCCCGCGCCCCTCGCTCGGCAATCCCGAGGTCCACCCCGACGTCGACGACGTCGTGATGAGCGCGCTCGAGCGCGACCCGCGGCAGCGCTGGCCATCCGCCGCCTCGATGCGCGACCGGATCCGCGCGCTGAGCGCCCGGCTCGGCGCCCCCGCCGACGATCGCCGCGTCATCGCCTGGGTCGAGTGGGCGTTCGCCCAGAAGCCGGGCCGTGCGGTCCAGCTGACGCCGATGATGCCGATGCCGGCCTACGCGCCCGGCCCAACGGACCCGACCCCGAGCGCCGCACCGGCACCGGCACGGCTGCCGCCCGCGCCGCAGCGCAGCATCGCCCTGGTCGTCGGCCTGGTGGTGCTGATGCTCGTCGTGCTCGGCGGCCTCGCGTGGACGCTCGCGCGCTAGATCAGGGCAGCGCGAGCTGCGCGGCGAGCCGATCCAGGCTCCTCACTTCTTCTCGACGAAGGTCAGCTTGCGGGTCCAGCCCTTGCCGTCGGGGACGCTCTGGCCGTCGACCTCGACGTAGGCCTTGGTGATCGCGTTCACCGGGCCCCCGGCTTGCCGGGGCGACAGGATCAGGTCGCGGCCGCGCGACCAGGTCACGCGGCGCTCGTCCAGGTTTCCGAAGTAGTAGTTCACCTTGGCCATGTCGGCGCCGTGGTAGCCCTCGCCGGTGGTCAGCCGGACCTTCTCGTCGTTGTCCTTGGTGGTCGGAAAGTCGCCCATGTAGATGTCGGCGACCGCGACGTCGTGCGGCACCCAGCCGAAGCTCGGCACGTAGAACTCGGGCCAGCAGTGGTAGCCACGGCGCGATGCGTCCCGCGGTTTGACGCGAAACTGTCAGGGGATCGAGCCAGGAGCGCTGCGGATTGACACATAGCGCTCACATCGGCCGCCTAGCATGACCGCGTTGCGTTGCGTTCCCGACCACCCTGTCACGAGAGGCCATGCCGGATGACCGAGACGATGTCGCCACGGAGATCGTTCGTCGAGGAGCTACGCGAGCAGCGCTGGGACGACCACCGCTACTACCACCGCAGCTACGTGAACCAGACGCTGCACCTGATCAGCGCGTGCTGCTTCCTGACCACCTACGTCCTGCTCCCGATCAACCCGGTCGCAGGCGCGCTGTTCGGCTGGGTGATCGCGATGTGGCCGCGCCAGATCGGGCACGTGTTCTTCGAGCCGCGCAGCTACGATGACATCAACCAGGCGAGCTTCGCCCACAAGGAGGCGATCAAGGTCGGCTTCAACCTGCGCCGCAAGCTCGCGCTGTTCATCGTCTGGCTCGCGGTGCCGCTCGTCCTGGTCCTGTCACCGACGTGGTTTGGCCTGTTCCCCGCCTGGACCGACCGGCCGTCGTACCTGCACTCGCTCGGCCTGCTGTGGCTCGTGCTCGGCGGCGCCGGCCTCGTCGCGCGCACCCTGTGGCTGTGCGCCACCCGCAGCGTGCAGACCGGCGCCGCGTGGTTCAGCAAGATCCTCACCGACCCGTTCCACGACGTGATGATGTACCACAGGGCGCCGCTGCACCTGCTCAGGGGCGAGTGGCTGGACCCGATGCACGACGTGCAAGCCCGGCGCTGACCAGCTCGCGCAGCACGCGCCGCTTGATCGAGCGATTGGTCAGCTCCGCGGCGTTCCACCAGAACCCGTCGCGTCGCATGGCCCCTGCGGCGGCGACGAAGCGATCGGTCACGGCCTGGAACGTGGCGTCGCTGGTGTCGTGCGAGAAGATGAACCGGCCGGTGCCGACCCAGCCCAGCGCGAGGCCCTCGGCGCGCAGGTAGAACTGGAACATCCAGTTGTATCGGCCGGGCACCAGGTACAGCGTGGTCATCACGCTGGTCAGGTTGGCGACCCGCACCGGCAGCTCGAGCGACGCCAGGCGGCGGTTGAGCGCCTCGGCGCGGCCGTCCCAGCGCTCGTCGAGCCCGTCGTAGGTCCGGGCGATCTCGGGCTCGTCGAGCGCGCGCAGGAACTCGTTCATCGTCGCCATCACGTACGGGTGCGAGTTGAACGTCCCGCGCGCGAGGCAGACGTCGCTCGGCCGGTCGTCGCGGAACCGCCGCATGCAGGCGCGCTTGCCGCACACGACGCCAACCGGCAACCCGCCGCCGAGCGACTTGCCGTAGGTGACCAGATCGGCCCGCACGCCGAAGTACTCCTGCGCGCCGCCCCGGGCCAGCCGGAATCCCAGGAACACCTCGTCGAACACCAGCACGATGCCGCGGCGCGTACACACGTCGCGGAGCTGGCGCAGCCAGTGCGCGTAGGCGGCCTTGTCGTAACGCGCCGAGCGATCGCTGGCGATCAGCGTCGAGTCGTTCGCCGGCGCGCCGTTGGGATGGAGCGCCTGGATCGGATTGACCAGCACGCAGGCGATGTCGTCGCGGGTCTCGAGCACGCGCAGCGTGGCGCGATCCATCTCCTCGAGCGTGTAGATCTCGTGCGCGGGCCGCGGGTTGCCGATGCCGGCCTGCACGCCGTCCCACCAGCCGTGGTAGGCGCCGCAGAACCGGACCGCGTGCGAGCGCCCGGTGTGGTAGCGGGCGAGCCGCACCGCCTGCATGACCGCCTCGGTGCCGGACATGTGGAAGCTGACCTCGTCCAGCCCCGAGATCTCGCGCAGGCGCCGCACGTTGTCGGCGACCACCGGGTGGTAGCTGCCGAGCACGAGCCCGAGTTGCCCGACCCGCGCGACCCCGCGCTCGATGCAGCGCTTGTAGAACGCGTTGCCAAACAGGTTGACGCCGTACGAGCCGCCGAGATCGTACGCCCAGTTGCCGTCGAGATCGGCGACGCGCTCGCCGTCGGTCTCGGCGACCATGCAGCCGACCTTCAGCCGGTCCCGGACCAGCCGGCGGAACTGAAACGGCACCCGGTAGGCGTTGACGAACGCGACATCCGACAGGCCCACCTCGAGCTCCTCGGAGGCCGCGAGCGTGCGCGGCGCGCGCGCGGTCAACACCGCCGACAGCCGCGTGAAGCCGTCGCGGCGGCGCGCCACGACGTCGGCGGGCGCGCCATCGGTCGCCAGGAAGCTCGCCTCGTCGTACTCGTAGAACGGCAGGAGGCGCGACAGCTGCAGCGCGAGCCGGGCGTGGCCGTGCAGCGAGCGGTGCTTGGCCCTCGACAGCCGGAGCCGCGCGCGGACGCGCTCGATGACGCTCATGCTACCTGGCTCCGCGCGTCGCCCGAGCCCGAGCCCATGGACTCGATGGACTCCATGGACTCCATGAACCGCGTGAGATCGATGACGCCGCCGCGCACGCGCTTGCCGCGCGCCTTCTCGTCGTCGAGCCGCTTGCGGTAGCCGTCGGCGTCGAGCACCGCGGTGAACGGCTCGTCGACGCGGTGGTCCTCGATGAACTGCCGCGCCTGCCGGCCCATCCGCTCGCGGGTCGCCGGGTCCATCAGCGCGAGCATCGCCGCGTGCAAGCTCTCGACGTCGCGGCCGTTGACGACCAGGCCGGTCACGCCGTCCTCCATCAGCTCCACCGGCCCGCCGGTCTCGGACACCACGACGGGCAAGCCGCACGCCTGGGCCTCGAGCGGCGCGTTGCCCCAGGTGTCGGTCGTGCTCGGAAACAGCTTGGCGTCGGCCGATGCGATCGCGGCCGGCAGCTGCTCGCCCTCGAGGACGCCGGTGAACGTCACCGGCACGCCGGCGAGCTCGGCTTCGAGCCGGGCCCGGTACGGGCCGTCGCCGACGATGATCAGGTGACAGTCGGCGTGCGTCGCCCGCAGCCGGCGATACGCCTGGGCCACCAGCAGGAGGTTCTTCTCCACGGCGACGCGGCCGACGTAGACGAACTTGACCAGCGCGGCCTCGCCGGCGAGCCCGTGGTGAGCCGCGTAGTACCCGGGCTGCCGCTTGCCGGGGTGGAACCGGACGACGTCGACCCAGCGATCGAGGATCAGCAGCTTGCGGCTGCGCAGCCCGCGCTTGTGGAGCAGGCGCGCGATGTACTTGCTCGGCACCAGCACCTCGTCCACCGAGTGATAGAACATGATCATGTACTGCCAGGCGAGCGCCTCGAGCATGACATCCTTGGTGTAGTTCTCGACGTACTCCGGCACGCTCGTGTGATAGGTCGCGGCGGTCTCGATCTGGAGCGCCTTGGCGGCGGCCAGCCCGGCGAGCCCGATGATCCCGGGCGTGCTGACCTGCATCTTGGTGAAGCCCTCCTCCTGGAGGTACTTCATCAGCTCGAGCAACGGCGGCACGCGGATCTGGAAGTCATTGTACTCGGGGAAGTCCAGCTGCGCGACGGGCTCGAACAGCTTGAGCCGGCCCGCCGCGAGCCAGCCCGCGATCTCCGGATCGGCGGCGTGACGTGCGCGCTCGCGCGCCGCCAGGCAGGTCACGACCGTGAAGTCCTTGTCGCGCTTGATCGCCTCACGGATCATCCGCTTGATGCTCGCGGCGACCCCGTTGATCTCGAACAACGTGTCGGTGAGCAGCACGATCCTCGGGCGCTCGCCGAGCCCGAACCGCTTGCGGACGTCGCGCGCGACCAGCGAGTCCGAGCTCTGCTGCGCGAAGCTCATCAGGTACGGCAGCGACACGAACAGGTTGGACGAGATCATGGTCACGAGCTGCTTGATGATGAACACGACGTTGCGGCCCTGCGCCTGCTTGAGCCGATCGACGTAGCGCGTGAAGATCCGGTTGAGCAGCGTGTTGAGGACCAGGAAGATCCGGTCGTCGGTCTTCTCGATCCGGGCGAGCTCCCGGGTGAACGCGGGGTCCCCGATCAGGCGCAGCACCTCGGACTCGAGCAGGCTCTCGAACGGCTGGACCACGCCGCGCTGGGCATGCAGGTGCTGCCACAGCCAGCTCCGCAGCATCGCCTTGCCGCGGAACATCAGCCGCTCGTGCGTCCGCATGCGGTCCTCGTCGAACACCATCCGGAACAGCCCGTGGATCGGCCCGCCCACGCTCAGCGTCCTGGTCTGGCTGGCGCGCGCGCTGCCGTCGTAGAGCAGCTTGAGCAGCGAGTGGGCGAGCGTGATCGGGCCGCCGTGCGCACCGCACGGCCGGGTGCGGCGGCTGCGGATCGCACGGATCACGTCGTTGGGCACGGGACGTCCGCCCGCCGGGAACGCGGTCCACGTGTTGCCGGGGTTGATGCCCGCGTGGTCATCCGATCCCGCGAGCAGGGCCTTCCGCCACGGCGCGTCGCCCTTGGGGGCGATCCCGTGCTTGTCCGCGAGCCGCTCGATCGTCTCGCGGTCGAGCGACTCGAGCAGCCGGAGCGTCAGCTCGTTGAGCGCCCGGGTCCGCGACCCGTTTCGCACCTCGAACGCCTCGAACAGCAGCACTGCCTGCTCGAGGTGGTCCACGCCGAGCGCGCCTTCGCGCCCGTAGGGACGGTTCCCCGTGCTCATCAGCGGGTGTGTCATGAAGTAGGCGATCTCGTTGCCTCCGGGTCGGTGGGCCTGCGCCGCGATCTCCTGGTCGAGGTAAGCCACCATCTCGAACACGTTGCCGCGCAGCCGATCGACCTCGCGAAACTGCGCCTCGGTGACGTTGGCGACGGTGACGTGGATGTGACAGCCATCCTTGGGAAACGTCGCCGTCATCTCGGCGCTGGCGAACACATCCTGCTTGCCGAGATCCAGCAGCTCCTTGACCCCGTCGATCGAGTTGTGATCGGTGAGCGTCACCAGGCTCATGCCCCGCTTCTTGAGCATGGCGTGGAGCGCGCGCGGATCGGAGTAGCTCTCCGGGATCGCGAGCGCGTTGGCCGCGTAGTAGCCGGTGACGTTCGAGGCGTACGAGTGAAGATGGAAGTCGATCTTCCCGTATTGCTCGTGCATGGTGCGATCCTTCCGTCCGGCCGCGTGGCGCTGCCACTGGACGCACTCAGACCATCACGCTCATATGGAGCAGCGGTGAACGCCATCGCACCAAATGGCAAGATGTGGAGATCGTCTCCGTCACACTGCCCGATGGCAGGCCGGGAACGTCGGGTTTCACCCGTCAGGCCACGCGTCGCGGACGATCTCGCTTCGGTTCCGCCACGCAGCGCCCGCGGCCGGCTCGAGATGTCGAGGCGTCAGTTCCCCCGAGCGCGCCCGTGCGGTCGGGCTGACAGCCGGTCACGGCGCGTCGCACAGCGCCGCTCCGGCGCTGCGATCAGACACCGGCTGATCCACGAGACCGAAGTCCCATCCACACTGGCGAGCGCCGAGCGCCCCGGTCTCGACGTCGATCGCGGCGATCCGCTGCCGAGCGCGACGAGCTCGCCGTCCGGGCGCCACGCGACATCGCGGGCGCCGTGCGCGTCGATCACCCACTTGACCTCGCCGTCTGCTCCGCGCAGCGTGATGCGCGCCCCGTCGGCGCGCGCCGTCCACTTGCCGTCGGGGCTGCGCCGCGAGCTCGGGCGGCCGGCTGCGCGAGCGCGGCGCGGTGCACGGCATGGCGATGTCGACCCAGCTCACCGACGCGCAGATCGCCGATCTCACCGCATTCCTCGAGACGCTCTAAGAATCACGCGGACCGGGTCCTTCGAGGCCACACCCCGGAGCGCCGAAGCCAGCGCGTTGATATCGTCGGGCATGCACACGGGATCCTGCAACTGCGGCGCGGTGCGCTTCGAGGTCTCCAGCGCGCTGGCGCTCGGCAATGCGTGTCACTGCACGATCTGCCGCAAGCAGTCGGGGCACTTCTTCGTGTCGACCGTTGTCCCGCGCACCGCGCTGACCATCCACGGCAGCGACGCGATCACCTGGTACCGCTCGTCGGAGAAGGTGCGTCGTGGGTTCTGCTCCACGTGCGGGTCAGCGCTGTTCTGGGACCAGGATGGAAAGGACTGGATCGGCATCGCCATGGGCGCCTTCGCCGGGCCGACGGCTACCCACATCGAGGTCCACATCTTCGTCGCCGACAAGGGCGACTACTACGACATCGCGGACGGCGTGCCGCAGTACCCGCAGGTCCCGACCGGCTGAGCAGCCACAGCGGCCCGGCCCCGTGCAGCCGCTCGCGGCACTGCGAGCACGAGCGCTTCGACGGATGTCCGACCGCGAGCAGCCCGGTCGTCCGCGCGCGGGCCGTGGCGAATCACCTGGATCGACCGGTAGATCCGCGCGCGGGAACCGTTCGGGTCCGGCCGGTGTCACGACCTGGAATGCCGAAACCGAGGCGCTCCGTGGTCTGCGTGTGGGCGGCGAGCACGATCATCGCAGACGGTTGCCATCCCCAGGGCGTGCCGCGCTCGGCCGCGACCCAGCCACCTGGGATCGCGGTCGCGTCGGGCGGCGCGCACGGTGGCCGGCCGTGGGTCGACCTCGCGCCCGGCGCGACCGCCGGCTCGATCGCGATCGACGTCGGCGACGCCCAGCCGCTCCAGACCGGCGATCCGAAGCGGGTGTTGCCGCACGCGATCTACCTCGCGCCGGCGACCGTGTGGCCGGCGGGCATCGCTGCCGTCGTCGCGCTCGAGCCGGGCGCGCCGTCGCGCGAAGGCCCGCGCACGTCGACGCGCGAGACCGCGCGCCGGTTCTCGGTCGCGCCGCCGTTCTCGATCCTCGGCCTGACCTGCCACGAGGCTGTATGGGTGCAATCGAAGCCAAAGCTCGACGCGATCAGGTGTCCCGCGCGTGGCTCGGTCGCCGTCGAGCTGTCGAACCCGGTCGATCCGGCGTCGCACCGCGCCCGCCTCGTGCAGATCGTCGGCGAGCCGCCCGCGGATCACACGGCGTGGCGCGACAGCATCCGGATCGAGACCCCCGACGTCGTCGGCCGCACCTACACGATCGCCGTCGCCGCCGGTCTGATCGACATCTACGGCCAGCCGCTCGTCGGCCGGCGACAGTTCTCGTTCACCACGCTGCGGCGCCACCACGAGCCGGTGCTCCTCGCGCCGACCGGCCTGATCGTCCTCGATCCGAGGTTCGAGATCCCGCAGTGGGTGATCGGCGCGCAGTCGATCGAGTCGCTGCGCATCCAGCTCTACCAGGTGGAGCCGAACGACTACTTCGCGTACCTGGCGTTCGAGCAGCACAAGCGCGCGACCCCGCCGGGCCGCAAGGTCCACGACGAGACCCACGCCGTCGACGTCGCGCTGCGCGCATCGAACCTCGCGACGGTCGGCCCGGCCGGCCAGCGCGTCACGATCCCGGCCGGCCAGCGCGCCGAGATCTCCGAGCACGCCGCGAAGACCGCCGACGACACGCGGTGGGACTTCCGCAACCTGCGCGACGAGCGCAGCGAGGTGTTCGCGATGGAGCTCCGTGCCGGCACGCACCGGTTCTCGTACACCGCACGCGCGACCACGCCGGGCGCGTTCATCGCCGCGCCGGCCAGGGCCGAGGAGATGTACAGCCCCGAGACCTTCGGGCGGTCGACCGGGCAGCGCGTCGTGGTCGAGTAGCGATCGATGTCGAGCGCGACGCCCACAGCGACGCGCGTGCATTCACGCGACATGCGGCCCCGATCCCGGTAGGTTGGTGGCCATGAAGCTGCCGTTCTTGACTCTGTTTGTGGTGGGTTGTGCCGCTGCGTCCCCGCAGACCGCTGCCGTGAGCCCCGGGACGACCTCGAACGCGGCGCCGGCCAGCCCCGACGACGGCCTCGCGAAGCTCAGCAGTGAGCAGCTGACGCGCAAGCTGCTCGAGGTGACCGGCGCCGCGAACATCGGCAAGCAGGTCGCCGACGGCATGATGGAGAGCTTCCGCAAGATGTCGAGCTTGCCGCCTGGTTTCATCGATCGCTTCAAGCAGAACGTCCAGCCCGACGCGCTCGTCGAGTTGATCGTGCCGATCTACACGAAGCACCTGGATCGGGAGACCATCATCGCGGCGATCCGGTTCTACGGGTCTGCGCCTGGCCAGCGCATCGTCAAGACGCTCCCCGCCGTGACCGCCGAGAGCATGGAGGCCGGGAAGGCCTGGGGCGCAGAGCTGGCCCGCAAGACGTTGCAGGACCTGTCCTCCGGCTCGCCGTGAGTCGCACCCCCTAGCGTACGAGCACAGTAGCCGGTCGAGCCACCTGCGCTCACCAGCTCCCGCTCCGTTCCCGCTGGGATGCGCATGGTAGCCAGCACCGGGTTGATTCTTTGTCGCGGCGGCCGATTCGCTGTCGACATGATCGGACATGCTCCACCGGATCGCCTGGCTGGTGCTTCTGCTCGCCGCCTGTCAGGGCGACGGCCACTTCACGATCGGCTGGCCATCCGGTCCGGTGCGCGCAGCGCCACCGCCGCCACCACCGCCACCGCCGCCGCGGGAATCGCCACCGCCACCACCGCCACGACCGCCGCGAGCGGCACGCCCGGCGGCGCCGCCGCGGCCCGAGCCCCGGTCCGACGATGACGATGACGACAACGCAGCGACTGCGCCCAGGCCGGTGAGCCGACCGTCGCAGCCAGCGTCGCCGCCGCCCGCGCGCGTCGAGCGTAAGCCCGAGCCCCCGGCGCGGCCAGGCCAACGGCGCTGCATGCAGCTACCGCAGCGATTGCACCTCGGGGCAGTGCGAGTACGGCAAGTGTGTCTCGGGTAGCTCGTCGAAGCAGCTCGGCAACGGCCTCGCATGCAACTACAGCAGCGATTGCGCCTCGGGGCACTGCACCTACGGCAAGTGTGTCTCGGGCCACAGCTCCAAGGAGCTCGCCACCGGCGCCGCGTGCACGAACAGCAGCGACTGCGCCTCGGGGCACTGCACCTACGGCAAGTGCACCGACCATTGAACGGCTGCGATTCCTCGTGGGCCGCGCCGCACCCCGCCGACCTGATCGGCAGGTTCCCTCGGGTGCCACCGCTCGAAATTGACGCCACGACCGGTCCCTGGTCCCCCCTGCCGCATCGCACGGCGTTACCCCCGCGCCGGTGGTGGTCGCGTTGCTGGCCCGCCAGCATCGGAGCCGGCCACGGCGCGTGCGTTGATGGCCGTGTTGGCTCCTGGAACTCGCCGTGTGCGTCCCTCCACGCCCGCGCTTGACGACGACATGCACCATGTTCTCCGACCGGTATATCCTCCGCCGCAGCTCACGCTACCGATCCCCGCCGTGGCGAGCTCCGCCGCGGCCCGAGTTCGCGCATCAGCAAGCGGTCGCTCGCCGACGCGGCGGAGCTCGCCCGCGTGCTCCTGGTCGAACTCGAGGTCCGGGCCGATCTCGTGCACCACCTCGCCGCCGCAGCCGAATTCCACGGCCACCGCTCGCCAGGGCCACCCTCGCCGGCCCGCCGCTCGCCAGGCCCGCCGCTCGCCAGGCCCGCCGCTCGCCAGGCCTGTCGCCCTCGCCGGGGCCGCCGCTCGCCAGGCCCGCCCGCTCGCGAGGCCCATCCGCTCGCCGGGCGCGCATGTCAGGCGTGCACGACGACGCAGCCGGCGCGGAGCGCGTCAGCGAGGAAGTTGCGTAGGGACACCGCGTTGATCATGACCTCGCCAAGCGCGTGGGTCTTGCTCTCGAGTGAGCGCTCACTGGTGAGATCCATTCCAGGGACCTGGTGTGCAAGTTCATCGAGGCGCTCGGGCGGAACCCGCCAGTCGCGATCGACGATGCCGGCGGCAACGATTGCATCGTCGACCCCATCGATCAAGCGCACTAGCGCGGCGAGATCGTCGCCAGCAAACTGAGTATGATCGCCAGGAGCAATGGATGCGCGCTCCCTGAGCGCGGCGATCGCATCTGCGCGCTGCGGGTCAACCAAGCGCCACAGCACAATCGTCTGATCGAGGAACCTCCAACCGTAGCGCGATTCATCGACGGCGTCGGCGTCTTCGAGCGACGTGGAGCCGGGCGAGAATCGAATGGCGTAAAGGGTCATGGGGTCTTCCCTGGGGCTAGGCTGCTCTTGAGCAGATCCTTACAGAGAGCTTCGAGATCAGTAGCGGTCACGCCCAACGATTTGTCGAAGCCCTTGCCAGCTGGACCGCGAGTGGACTTTGTCGCGGTTGCGTCGCTGGCGAGGTCGAGTTCACCGGCGATGTTCTGATCGCCGACCTCGAGACGGACCCTTTTGGCGCCACTGGCGGCGTCCTTGAATAGTTCGCTCTGAACCTTGAGCTGCGACTTGGCCTTAGCATCTGTATCGACCGTCCCGGTCTTGACCTCCTCACGAGCGACGATCTTAGCCTTGCCGCCGGAAGGATCGCGCTCGACCACGATGATATCGAGCTCGCCGCGCTGCATGTAGACGCCGTCGTCGCGCTTGATGAGACCGTCCGGTTCCTGCCCGGGATGGTTGATCTTCCACTCTTGGATCGTCGCCTCGGGCATCTTCTCGTATACCTTCACGTTGTCGAGCACATCGGCATTGGGATGCGCAGCCTGGGACTCGGCCTTGAGGATCTTGGCCATCAGCTTATCGCGTAGAGCTGGCACCTTGTCCCGAGGCTCCATGCTGGCCTCGTCAATGATAGCGCGGATCTCCGGGTCGCTCATCAGACCTTTGTCAGCGATCTCCTGCTTCAGCCGCTCGACGCGCACTTTCGATTGCGCTTTGGTTGCGGCGGCTTCTTGCTCGGCGCGCTGCGCTGCGCGCACCCTCTCGCGCGCCGCCTCGAGATCGCCGTCAAACATCGCGCGTTGCTCCGCGGGCGTCTTGCCCTTCTTCATCTTGTCGAGCTTGGCCCTCTCATCGGGAGAGAGGCCCTCCTCGAGAGCCGCCATCCACGCGGACGGCTCGGTCGGCTCGGCCGGAGTTGCCGCCGTCGAGCTCGCATTCTCGGTCGAATGATCCGTACTTGAAAGCGGCTCCCCTGAAGCGGCCGCGGGCGTTACGTCGTTGGCGTCAGCATGCCGCGCCTGGTTGTCGTGGAGAGGATCGGAGGCTTCGCTCGATGGCGCTGCCTCGGGGTGCTTCCCCGATTCGTGCGAGGCGACCTCGTGCTCGAGATACCGGCGCTCCTCATCGGTGAGCTGGACGCGCTGGCCCTCGTGCTCGAACGTGTCGGTCGACAGCGCCTGCTCCATCCGGTCCCGGCCCTGCTTCACCAGCTCGCGGACGGGATCGCGGACTGTGAACCGGGCCCCGGCGCGGGTGATCGCGACGGCGCGCTTGATGCCGTGGCCGAGCGAGACAAGCAGGAAGGCGCTGTTCACGACCGCACCGCCGATCACTTCGGCGACCCGGCGATCGCGCTCTGCGTGGATCGCGCTGCGCTGCTCGTCGCTCGCAGCCTGGGCGAGCTGTACCGCGGTGTTCGCCTCGATCACCGCGAGCTGGTCCTTGACCTCGGTCGTGATCACGAAGCCCTGGGCCACGTCGAGGCCCGTCATGCAGAGCAGGAACTTGGTTTTGCCGACGAGCTTCGCCGCAGCGAACGTCCTGGTCAGCGTGCCGAACGGCAGCGAGATCGCCACGACCTGGAGCACGTCCATCGCCAGCTGGCGGTCGAACTTGAGGTGGCCACCATTCGTCGCCATCCGGTTCTCGACGTCGAGCGCGACCGAGGCGATGCCGGCCGTCGAGGTCACGACCATGAGCCCGGTCGCGACGACGCTGCCACCGGGTACGATCATCAGGGTCGTGCCGCCGATCATCGCTGCGGTTCCGAGGATCTTCTTGGCGGTCTTGCGGCCGTTGTCGGTGTCGAGGGTCTTCTCCCAGACCGCGCCATCGGCGAGCCGCTGTGCGGCGAGGTGGATGGTCCCCTTGGGGTAGTCGTTGTGGGCGTGGAAGTGCTCGGCCATCTCCTCGAGTGCCTCGCCTTCGAGCCGGCGGTACACGGCGGCGGGAGAGTCGTGGTCGAGGCGCCACGCGGCGCTACCTGGATGCTGGTTCGCGTTGCCGAACGTCGTGTCACTGAGAAGGAGCTCGTAGCGAGCCACGCCGTCGGATTCGTCGCGACGCAGCACGTGCATCAGGAGACGCAGCGGCGTGGTGGACGAGTCCTCCCGGCTCACGAAGGTGCCGCGCACGACGTACGGGGTACCGTCCTTGACCTTGGCCTGGATCTCGAGGAGCGCGTCGCGCTGCTTGTCGATCTGGCCGGCTGCGACATCGTGATCGCCGCCGGTCAGCTTGCCCTGCGCGACGAGCGCGTCGATGCCGCCCCGGGTCAGATCGAGCGTACCGATCTCGTCGTGGGTCGTCCGCGCGGTCTGTCCGGGCTTGAGGTGCAGCGCACCGTGGTCGTCGCGCGAGAACGCGGCGTCGGGCCCGCCGAGCTGGATCTTCTCGAACGCGGCTCGATCGTACGCCTGCTCGCTGACCGCTTGCACGACGACGCGCGCCGAGAAGCGATGTCGGTCCGCCTTGAAGTGCTTCGAGGTGGCGGTGACCTCGATCGCGCACGGGCCGGGCTCTTTCCCGAGCTGCAGGCTCGCGCGGCGGTCATCTGCGACCACCGAGCGGCCCGCCGAGTCGATCAGCTTGCCGCCCTGATGGACGGTCCAGGCGTAGGTGCAGTGGTTCGGGAGCAGGATCTGGCCAGCCTCGGGGTGCACCGACAGGTCCCAGGCAAGCTCGGTCTCGATCGACGAGCCGGCGACATAGGTCGGCTGCGTGGGTTGGAGCATGAGCTGGCCCTTGGGGGCCCAGCGATGCCAGCCGTGCGCGTCGCCGCCCGGTTCGCCGTGGATCGGTCCTGCCTTGATGCCGCCGTCCTGGGTCGTGCGGACGTCGCCGCGCTCGGTGCCGGCCTCGCCACCGGCGAGCTTGCCGTCGGCATGGCCGCCGACCTCGCCGGAGGATTCGCCGTCCTTGGCGTCCTCGTGGGCGCGGAACTGGGCGAGCAGCTTGCGGAGATCTTCGAGGTTCGCGACGCGGCCACCATCGTGCAACAGCTTCTGGAGCTCCGGAGCATGGTCGGCGACATAGGCGAGGAACTCGGGCCAGGCGGAGCGGCCGAGATCGATCGCGTCCGGGAACGCCTTGCGCAGCCGCTCGTAGAGCGCGCGGGCCTGTTCGACCTCGGCGGAGATCTTGTCGGCGGGCTTGGCCGCGCCGGTCCCCGCGGCGTGTGAGGTCATCGTGGTGCCGTGCGAGCTCGCCTCGTGCGACGGTGCACCGTGGGGATCACCCATGCCATCACCACCGGCATTGCCTTCGTGGAGATGACCACCACCGGCCGCAGGTGTGTGGGGAGACAGCTCCGGGTGATGCATCGCCATCCAGTCGACGACGTTGTGGTGGAGCTTGAGGTCAACACTGAGCTCGTAGCGATCATCGTCGGGGAGCGCCGTCGCGTCGTGGTGCTCGAACTTGACGCCGAGCTCGGTGAGCACGGTCCGGATGACCGCTTCGCCGACCCCGGGGAACGCCTGCTGCATGTAGTAGCGGAGTCCGGTCAGGACTGGCTCGCTCCAGCCTTTGCGGTCGGACGTGTTGAACACGAACACGTAGCTGCCCTCGGCAGTCCGCTCGACGAGGTAATCGCCGCGCGCCGGGATCCGGAGGCCCTTGTGCGCGCCGGTCGCGCCCGGCTTCGGGTTGCGCTGGACGACGCGAGATCCGGGAGCGCCACCACTGGCCACCTGATCGAGCAGGGGCTCGGCGGAGCTCCCAGACACGACCTTCTCGGCCACCTCGTCCGCGTGCCTCTCGTACACGTCACCCGCGCCACCATCGATGCCGCCCGCAAGGTGCACGCCCGCCTTCTGCTGGACCGTATGCGCGACCTCGTGCGCCGCAGTGCGCAGGTCGGGCGTGCTCGCAAACGCGAGCTCGGGGCCGGACGCATATGCCTCAGCGCCGAGCTTCGCCGCCGCTTCCTTGGTGGCGGGGCCCTGGTGCGCCCGCACGTGGGAGATGTCGTGTCGCCCGAAGCTCTCCTGGATGCGCTCTCCGTGGGGCAGTTTCTCACCGGCTCCCTCGAAGCCTTGGCGCACGATGGCCTCGGGCGCTTGCGCCGCGTTGCCCCC
Source organism: Kofleriaceae bacterium (assembly GCA_041495365.1). Lineage (GTDB taxonomy): Bacteria > Myxococcota_A > Polyangia > Haliangiales > Haliangiaceae > JABFXX01. Next base: position 25,557 of record JBGQCL010000066.1, read on the forward strand.
GCTCGCCTTGCGCTGCACCGGCGCAGCAACGGCCCCGCTCGGCGCAGCGGCGGCCCCGCTCTTGCGCTGCACGTCTGCCGGCGCTGCCGCGGCCGGCGCTGCCGCGGCCGGCGCCGCCGCGGGCTTGATAGCGGCGACGGCGGAAGCCTTGCTTGCCACCACCGGGGCTGGAGAGCTCTGCGAGGTCTCGTCGGGAAGTGCTCCAAGCGCGCCCGGCGAAGCTTGGCCTTGCGCATCGCGCGCTGCCGCGTTCTCCGGATGACGGAGCAGCTTCTGATCGATGCGCGCGCGCCTCGTGCCGGCCAGGATGCCGAGCAGATCCTCTCGCGCGGTGGTGACGCCCTTGAACGCCTTCGCGAGGTCGTCTTCGGAGTCGGGATGGTGCTGCGCGAGTCGCTGATGCAGCGCGCGCGCACTCATCGGGTCGCGCTCCCGGAGCTCCGAGAACATGAGCGTGAGCGTGGTGTTGCGCTCGGCGCTCGGCGGCACCTTGATCGCCGCGGTGATGACGTCTTCTCCCGGCACGCGCTGGAACCGTGGCGGTGCCGTCGGAGCTTTCTTGACCTTCTCGCGGACGTCCTCGAGCTTCGCGTCGAAGTCCTGGATCAACGCCGCCGCGTCGACTCCGTGCCGCTTGGCGTGCTTGACGGCGGCCTTCTTCGCCTTCTCGGCGCTCGTGAGCTTGGACTCGATCGCCTCGCTGGCGACCACATACTCGGCGCGACGCTGGAGCGGGGCCCGGCGATCTCGCGACGTCGGCTGCGCGACCTCGAGCTTAGGGATCTCGACGTTGGCGATCGCGGCGAGCGTCGCCATCGCGTCAGCGAACTTGGCGTCGACGACCTGCTCCGGCGTGGGATCCGGCTTGCGCTCGGTGTCGCGCTCGTCCGCGCGGCCGGGCGAGGCGTACGAGAAATCACGGTCGTGGCCGGGGCCTTTCTTGTGGTCCCGCACGGTCAGCGCGCCGCCCTCGCGGTGGGGGGCGCCGGGCCGACGCTGACACCGGATGTCGCCCGGTCGTCGATCGAGCTGTCACCCGCGCGGCCCCATCCCCATCTCGCATCGCGGCGGACGGTACCGGCGCACTCGCGCGTCCCGCAATGGCCGGATGCGCCCAAGTGGTGATGACCGTCGCCGCTTCTACGCAGCGACCCCGGCGCGTTCTCCTCTGCCGAGCTCCGAAACCAGTGTCGCGCGCGAGCTCGCGCCGACGCTGTTCGCGACGTCGGATGAGCCCCCATTACCTCTCTACGGGGCTGGACTCGGCGATCTGGAACGAGCTGGCAAGCGGCGTCACTTCCGCGCATGTCCGTGTCTTCGCGGCGTGCCGCGAACGCGGCCTCCCGGGGGTCCTGCCTGAACGCCGGCTACCTCGCACGCGCACCGCCAGCTCCCGAAGTGCTTGCACGGCCCGGCGCGCGCGCACCCGGCGCGTGATCGGCAAGGTGGCTCCGGATCCCGCGCTGCGTGTGGTCGCCGGGGCTACCTCCCAGGCACCCGGGGGAATCCAGGGCAGCCACGAACAAGCCTCGGAAGGCGACCAGACGCGCGAGCAGCCACGCGGGATCCGATCCCGCCGTGCGGGTGGTCGGCGGCGACGCGAACGGTGCAGCGGCTGGCGCGGCCGAATCCACTGGTTCGCCGCAGGTGCTGGTAACGGGCAACGGCCGATGAGTTACCCGAAGCCGAAAAAGACAGCCGAAAAGGCTTTCGCCCCTTTCACCGCGAGGGCGCAAGGGGCGAAGATGATTGGTGCGAATGGCCGGACTCGAACCGGCACGGTGTTACCCACTGGTACCTGAATTCACTCGGTTGCCATGATTCCAAGGGCTTATCGGACATTTTCATTTCCGGACTGCACAACCAACCGATAGCACGAAGGAATCCCGGCAACTGAAATGCATGCGCCTGCGCCGCTCGCCAGGGCGCGCCGCGCGCCGGCTCGGTGGAGCTGCCGCTCGCCGGAGCCGCCGCTCGCCAGCTCTGCAGAGCTGCCAGGGTGCAGGCGCGCCGCGGCCCCCCGCGCGGGGCTGTCGCTCGCGCAGGGCCGCCGCTCGATCGCGAGGGTGGCGAATACACCGGCGCCCGGCGCCCGCGTCGTAGAGCTACCACCGGGACGCGCAGGCCTCACGGGGCGCACGCCCGATAGGGTAGATCCAAAACCTGTTTGTCCACCGCGCTCTGCAACCCTCTCGCGTAGTTGCGCTCGGCATGATCCCATCGTAGCCCGCTCCGTCCCGCTGGATCCCGTTGGTTGTGCCAACGCCGTGACAAGGGATCGTGGCCCGCGGGAACGCCCACGAGCGATTTTCTCGTCGAGCGAGCGGCAGGCCGCCGGTCGCGCCCCCAAGCCGCCGCTCGCACCCCAGGCCGCCGCTCGCGCCCCAGGCCGCCGCTTGCCCCGCCGCTCGCCGGCAACTCGCACGTTTACAAGAGCGAGTCCAGCCAGCACCGAGCAAGGCGGCGGATGAGACCGACGGCATCGTGTTGCGGCATCGGGACTGGCGGCGGCATCGGGTCCCTCCTGCCGTGACGCGCACGGTCCCCAAGTGCACCGACCGAGTTGGCCGTACGCCTGAACAGCTTCATCTCGTTCGTCGTGGCCCACCCTGCGGCTGCGATACCGGTTTCGCCTCTCCTCGTGTTCTCCCTAACGATCTCGAAAACCTTGTACATCGACACCCAGTCGAGATCAGCGCCGAGGATCCGAAGCACGCGTTTGGCGTCATCGTTGGTTGCGGTGGCTTCGCTTAGGCGAGCAAGGCGAGATCGCGATGGCGGAACTGGTGCGCCATCGCGCAGGGCGGCACCCTGACCAACTACGATCGCGTGAGGTGCAACGATGGGTTCGAAGAACCCGACGGCGACACGTGTGCCGTCGTCCCGCGCGAACTCTAGCCCCGCGAGCGTGATCGCGGTATGGCCGTCGATCTGAACACGAACGAGCCCGTTCAGCTCCGCAATCAGGGCGCCTACGGACACATCGGTCGGGCTAGCCGTCTCATCGGTGCCGAACGCGGCCGAGGTCATGTAGAAGCCTCGAACGTCGCGCTTCACCGCACGAGCGGGCTCGTTCAGCTCGCTGACGAGCGCCTCAAGCACCGCGTTGCTGCCGGCGAGTCGTAGTTGCCACTCAGCCATGCCGAGGATCGTAGCAAGCGGATTGACGGTGTGGGCGTTCCCGGATCGCGCCGAGATCTCCCTGCGCTGCCACGTCGATCGACCTCAGCGCATGCCGGTACTCGCGCGCCAGCCGCGCGCCAGGGCCGCTCCCTCGCCAGCTCGCCGCTCGCGGGCCAGGCGCCGGTCACGGTCAGGGCCTGACGCGCGGCATGGTCGCCAACTTGCGCCGAGCGCGCAGTCTCACGAGCGCCCGTTATGACGCGCTGTCCAGGATCGCAGCGAGACGCCGATTCAAGTCGTCGAACTGCGCCTGCACAACTCTATATACCCTATTCTCCAAGTCTGGATCCGATTCAAGGAATGAATCAACCAGCTCAAAATCAGAGGCGTTGTGCTCTTGCACCGCGATCATCATTTTCATATCCGCCGTCGAGCCGAGCTCGACGTAGCTGTCGAGGACTATCCTCGGTTCAGACTCAAATCCGACCCTCAACTGTAGTATCACCCGAAGGCTCAGAACTGAACCATCGTTGAGCTGACGAGGGTACGTATTCACATCTAGCGATACCGACTGCTGAACCTCGTCCGGCTTTGGACTAAGCCTGAACCTTGCCTGGACTCGCGAGCACACTTCACTCAGTTCTTGCATTCGCATATTTCGTCTATTCGCTCCACTCCTTGCACGCCACCGCGCAGCTGCAGCTTGCACCTCGTCGCGCGGAGCAATTGCTACTGGTGACGAAGTGCCGGGCCGCCACATCCTGATCTCGACACAGAGCCGAGCTACATTCCCCGCCTTCTGTCTAGCGCTCGGATCCCGTGCGAGCATGTACCTCAGCAGAGCATTTACGTGCGGAACACGTGGATCACTTGAAAAACGTGCAATAGACAACTCTGGGGTTTCGTGAGCGAAGCCACGGCCATGCTCCGTCTCCTCGATATGCTCGCCACCGGTGAGCGCTCCATATATGACGCCGCCCAACAGATACACATCGGACAAAGGGTCGTGGCGATTCCGACTTCCCTTATGAAGCTCCGGCGGGCGCCATTGCCATGGCCCAAATTCTTCGATGGGAGTGGTTACGAGGTGACCTACTTCACGTTCCTCGTCTACATGAACGAGGCCGAAGTCACCGAGCTTCGCACGATCACCCTTGAGCTCGAAGAAGATGTTCCCCGCGTGCACGTCCCGATGAACGTGCACGGGCTCATGCTCATGCATCCATGCCAACGTTGACGCAATGGTCTCTGCGACGATCAGGACTCGATCAATGTTTCCCTGGAATTCATCGAAGCGCTTGCTCAATGGGCCGACGTAGAACGGCATGGCATACCAAGGCTGCCCATTCGCTGGCGACAAGTCGTCTTCAAGCACTGAGACGATGTCAGGGCACCCCTCCGTGCCAAGGTCCTTTAGCGCTTTCACCTCGCGGGAGAATCGACTCCGTTGTGCGGCCTCTGAGGTGGCTTTGCTTTGTGGTGACCATGGTTTTAGCACCTTGAGAACTCGCTTCGTCTGCGTAGCATCGTCGCGCCGAATGACCAAGTAGGCCGTAGCCTGGCCGCCATCCCCCAGCTGACGTACAACGCTCCATGGTCCAATAGCATCGGGAAGTGCAGTGGCAGATGCTAAGTCTTCTCGGTCCTCAATCGCAGAAGCGATCTTGCGCGTGACTGTCAGGATCGCGGAGACGCCTTGCTGGACCTTCTCTGCGTGCTGCCGGAATTGCACGTCGATAGAGGTCGCCTGGTCGCGGCGCGTGGCGCCGAGCTTCGTTTCGATCGGCTTCGGGTACGAGCCGATCTGAACGTGGCGAGTGATCGCGGCGATTTCCTCACTGAAGCCGCATAGAACCGCCTTGTTGTCGCGTAGAGCTTCCCTGAGTGCGAGAGCATGCGCGCCCGGCCCCAGCACGTCGTTCAGTAGCTGCAGCCCGCTCGCATGAAACGCCTTGAGCGCGTTCCCGAGTTCTTCGTGCGTCCACGGGTGACCCGACTTACCGAGAGTGCTGAGCGCGGTATGCATGCGGTCGCCCTCGTCGGCGAACGCCATGAGCGCTTGGTGCGCTTTCGCGCCTTGAACTTGGAGCTGAACACCCATCGAATGAGGCTACCTCGTGGCGCAGCCGCGGTGCCTCACGACCTGTGCCGCATGATAGTGCACCTATGCGCCGGGAACCATTGGCGCCCCAAGGCCGAGGCGCCTTGCGATACGAAGTGTTGATCGCGGCGTAGCCGGTCATCACTTCCCGCGGCGACGAGCACCACCGGAAGTTGCGCGGGCTGCGGGCTGTGGTACGGTGATCGCGGGTTCGTGCATCGAAGCGGCCGCCGTCCGGACGGTGCCGACGTCCTGCTGGTGCTCCCAGTCTCGATAGCTTGGCCCGTTGATGACGATGACGTGGCTGTGGTGGATCATGTGATCGACGAGGGCGGTCGCACCGAGGTGATCGCCGAGGTAGTCGCCCCAGGCCTCCCACGGGATGTTGCTGGTAATGATCGTCGACCGGTGTTCGTTGTAGCGAGGGAGGGAGCGGTGTTTCACTTCGCGCTCGATCCGCAGGTGGCGCGCGCTGACTACGCGTGTTGCGTTGCACGCCCAGAGACAGGGCTCGTTGCAGATCGGTTGGCAGTAGAGCGGCTGGGCCGAGGCAGCCTCGTTGCAGATCGGTTGGCAGTGAACCGGTCGGCTGAGGTGGGCTCGTTGCAGGGCCGTTGGCAGTAAGCCACGCCCGGAGACCGGTAGAGAGCGCCGTGGTGGCTCCGTTCGGATCGGCGTGGGGGCAGCTTAAAACGGGTCGGCGCGGCGCTCGCGGGCGAGCCGGGCAAGGACGCTGCGACGATAGTCGTCGAGGATCTGGCCGAGCTGGTCGCAGGCGTGGGCCAGGACGCGGGCTGCAGTGACCTCGTCGGTCTCGTCGAGAAAGAAGTCGCCTTGGGTCGCGACGTGATGGGCGCGGAGGGCGTTGCCAGCGACCGCCGCGGCGAGGTCGAGCAGAAGGAGCGGGCCGAGCGCGGCTCGGCGTACAGATCAGCGGCGCGGGCAGGCGAAACGTCCGGCGGCCAGACGTCATGGCTAGAGGTCCTTGCGCGCGGCGATGACATGCTGGACGGAGACCGCGGCATGTCCGCCGGCGGCAGCGTAGTCGAGCGACTTGAAGGCGAGGTCGTCGGTCGTACGCAGGTTGCCGCGGCCGATCTCGAAGATCGCGTCGAGGGCGCGGTCGTCGAACGGGGCGCCGGCGGCGCCAGCGACGGCGCAGCGGTGGGCGACGTACTGGGCGAGCTCGTCGCGCGAGTGAGCAGGCGGAGCTGGGCGTAGTGGATGATGCGGCGGGCCATGGCCTCCTGCTCGTCGCGGGCGAGCAGCGCGCGGAGCGGCGTCTGGCCGGCGATGACCATCGGTGCGCAGTACCGATGAGGCTTCGCCGATCACGTGTACCCACGTGTAGACGCTAGAGAGATCCGGTCGAAAATTGGCGGCCGTGTCGACGGGAGGGAAGCGCCGGCAGGATCCGTCGAGGGCGCCCCGCTCCCAGGTTCCACGACACTCGCCGCGACCGCCGCCGACCTGCGCCAGGTCGACCGCGACGCCGCGCCAGGCCGACCGCAAGCGCGCCGCTGGTCCCGCGCGCCAGGCCGACCCGCGACCGCCGCCGACCTGCGCCAGGTCGACCGCGGCCCCGCGCCGGGCCGACCGCGAGCGCGCCGCTGGTCCCGCGCGCCAGGCCGATCGGCTCCGGGGCGCTCGGTCGCGGCTCACCAACCGACCTCGCGGCTGAACCGCGGGCTGTTCATCTGCTCATTTGGTCGCGACCACGGCGGCCTGCGCTACGCAATCGATGCCCGACTGGGTCGTTCCGGCGACGTTGGGCGAGTCACCCCCACCCATGGCACGCGCGAGCTCAATTCTGTCGAGCGTTCGGATGGTTTCGCTACGGAGCACCAGCTTGCGGGGCTTTTTCCTCATTCCGGTACGATAGCGCACCGCTCATTGTGATCGCATGCCTCGATCACTTGCTCGGGTCTGGGCAAGGACCATCGCGTAATATCGCCCGAAAATCCACGCGTTACGATGTCGGCGCCTTCGAAATGTACCCCGATGAGATGGGAGCGATGCGCCGGCATCGTCCACAGCGGACGTCCCGACGCGGCCTCCCAGAATCGCAGCTGACCATCGCCACCGCCGCCGACGAGCATGGAGCCATCGCCGGAGAGCGTGGCATCGGCGAGAAAGCGCGAGCCACCGCGGTAGGTCTGACGGAGCTGGCGGTGTCCCCATCCCAGAGGCGGATAGCGCCGTCGCCGCATGCGGTGATGACCTCGCCACCTGCGACGAAGCGCGCCGAGTAGACCTGGCCCTGCCCACGGGAGGCGAGCTGAGCCACGGGGCGATAGCGCTCCGTGTCCCACAGCTCCGGCGCAGCGACCTTGCCCGGGAAGATAGGAACCGTCACCAGGCGATGCCCGTCCGACGACATCCGCAGCGTCCCAACGCGTGTTCGAGTCTCGAAGTCGGCAAGCGTCGCTCCACCGAGGTCGTAGATCCGCAGATGCCGTCCAGCATCCACCACGACGACTCGTCCGTCGGGGAGGAACCCCGCTGTGTCGATGCCAGCTGGCGAGGTCGGCAGCATCATCACCGTGCCGTTATCTCGCGTCACGATGACAGAGCCGTCGATGGCTCCGCTGACGATGTCTCGCCCAGTAGCGGCGAAGGCCACCGCGTGGACAGGTGCGCCATGCTTGATCGTGCGCAGCAGCCGAGCGCCAGGCAGCTCATAGACTTTTACGTCGTTGCCACGAGCGATCGCTACCCGATCTCCAGCGGCTGAAACGGCCGGATACGTCGGTGCGAAATCGTCCCCGACTTGGGTCACACTCGGTAGCTCAGCCACGAGCCGATCCTGTGCCGTGTCCCAAACGCGGGTCGGTTGGTCGGTGCAGAAGATGGCCAGAAACCGCCGATCTGGCTCAAGGCTGGTGATGGGACTGCAGTCGTCATTGATCGGCGGTGAGCTCCACCGACGGTAAGGTGCGCTCGTATCCCAGATCCGGGCCGTACCATCCCAGGAAGCACCAACGACACGCCGCGAGTTCGGGTCGAAATGCGCAACCCGCACCTTGGCGGTAGGCGCGTCAAGGTCTGTGATCGGCATCCCCGATCCAACGTCGCTTACGGCAATGGAGCCGCTTGCGCTAGACGCCGCAATCAACGCGGAGGTCCGATCGAACTCGACGGAGAGAACATCGCTCCGGAGGTGGTTGCTCTGGCTCCGCAACGTCGCGGACATCGCATCCCAGACTTGCACTGTACCGTCCCGGCTCCCCACGACGACGAGTCGACCATCGGGCGAGAACGCTACCGCATCGACCGCCTCTCCGAATCCGCGGAGATGGCGAACTCGTTTGCCACTCGGGACTGCCCAGATCGATGCGTCACCCTCCGCGCTGTCACCACCGGCCTCGCAGGGGACCACTTCCACCGGGATCACCGGGGACCACGGACCCACCCTACAGGCCGCTCGCCGGGGAGCCGCGGGCGCGGTCAAGGGGCGCCGGAGGCGCCGAGCGCAGCGAGCTCGCCCTGGACGGCGCCCGCGATCCCTGGCACCGTGTGTCGAGCACCAGCCCTGAGAGGGGGCGTCCTCGTCGAGGACCGTGGACGCGCTGGGTGCCCCGTCGAGCGTCAGTGGGCGCAGGCGAAGAACTGTCCCGGCGCCACCGGGTGGGTCCCTGGTACCCGGTGATCCCGGTGAGACTGGTACCCTCGCTCGCCGGCGGCGACA
>JBGQCL010000067.1:0-34348 GCA_041495365.1 Kofleriaceae bacterium
CGTGACGTGATGCGTGACGTGATGTGTGAATGATGCGAGATCGGGCGCCGTGACTTCGCCGGATCGCCACGACATACTCGTGGACATGCGAGCGATCTCGTTATGCCTGCTCGGTGTGGCGCTGGCCTGCGGCGGCGGTGCCGCCGACGCCGGCCCGGCGCGCGACTGCTCGAAGGCCGCGGCGAGGAAGCTGCGCAAGGAGGCCGACCAGGCGGCGGACGCCAAGGACCCCGCCAAGGCGATCGCGCTGCTCGAGCCGTACCTGCGCGCGTGCAGCGACGACAAGGATCCGGTCGAGCGCGGCTGGGTCGCGAACGATCTCGCCGCCGACTACGAGAAGACCGGCCAGTTCGTCGAGTGCCAGAAGCTGCTCGGCCCGCTGACCTACCCGCGATCCGCGGTCCAGCACTCCGGCGACGACAAGCTGATCCACGCGATCACCCACAACCTCGACCGCTGCAGCAAGGGGTTCGAGACGAAGTACGCCGCGATCAAGCCCGGCGGCTGCACGTTGCCGCTCGGCCGCGCGATCGCCACCGCCGCGGCCCCGGCGTCGCTGGTCCCCAGGGGCGCCTCGGCGGCCTGCGTCGTGCTGGTCCGCGGCAAGCCGGCCGCCAAGGCCGCCGACGACGACCCCGAGTCCCACGACGTGACGTGCCCGCGGGTCGTGCTGGCATCGAAGGGCGCCAAGGCCGACCTCGACTACCAGGACCTCTCGGGCAGCGATCCGGGCGGCGCGCTCGGCGACGACTCGGTGTGCTGCAACCTGACGTCGATCGCGGCCGGCACGGTCTCTGGCAAGACCCTGGTCCGGGTGCGCGGCCACGGCCGCGACTGCAGCGGCGGCACGGCCGACTCCGCGAGCGACGCGTTCTACGAGTGGAACGGCAAGGGGCTCTCCCCCGCGTTCGACGCGTCGATCGGCTATCATTGAGCGGGCCGCCCGCTCAGCTCGGGGTCAGCTCGGGCCCAGGCGGATCTGCAGGCTCAGGCAGTCGGGCTCGCCGACGATCACCACGTCGCCGTCGCGCAACGGCGAGCGGGTGATCCGGCCGCGTGCGACGTCGTTGACGTAGGTCCCGTTGGTCGTGTTCTGGTCGATCGCGACCAGGACGCCGTTGTCCAGGCCGATCCACACGTGCTTGCCCGACGCGCGGTGGTCGTTGACCAGCACGTGGGCGACGCCGGGCTGGCGGCCGACGATGATGCCGGTCGCGGTCAACGCGAACCGCTGGCCGGCGAGCTCGCCGCGCGTGCAGGTGAGGCTGCCGAGGCTGAGCGAGCCGAACGCGGTCGGCGCGATGCCGCCGCCGGCCCCGACCGCGACGGTCTTGGCGATCTGCGGCGCCGCCTGGCTGCCCGGCGCGAACCGCCCGTACATCGGCTGCGCGGCCGGCACCGGCTGCTGCGGGGTCGACGACGCCGACGGGATCCGGCCGTACATCGGCAGCTGCGGCCGCGGGGTCCCGGGCGACGGCGCGTACGGCGGCGCCCCCGGTCCGCCCGGCATCCCCGGGGCTGCGTAGCCCAGCGCACCGGGCGGGGCCGCCGGCCGCCGAGGTCGCCGCGCGATCCACAGCGCCGCGCCGATCGCCGCGAATCCGCCGATGATCAGCGCGGCGGCGACCCCGGCGCCGACGCCGGTGTGCTTCTCCTTGCCGTCCTTCTGGGCCTGGTGCGACAGCCGGATCAGGTTGCGCGCCTCGGAGTGCGCCGGGAACGCGGTGTCGACCTCGTCGAACCGGGCGATCGCCTCGGTGTACTCGTCGTTCCAGTAGTGGGTCAGGCCGGCGCGCCACGCCTCGCTGGTCGGGCTGGGCTTGAGATCGAGCTGGGCGCCCTTGACCAGCTCCATCAGCGTCGCGGACGCGACCAGGAAGTTGAAGCCCTGGACCTCGCCCTGGTTGCCGAACGTCGCCAGCCCGATGACGGTGCCGTGCTGATCGACCGCCGGGCCGCCCGAGTTGCCGTGCGTGATCGGCGCCGAGATCTGGAGGATCGGCTCGCCGTTGGCGGCGCGCTTGAGCGACGAGATCGCGCCGTCGGTGACCGACGCCTCGAGCTGTGACTTCTCGTCGAGCAGGCCCTCGAAGTCGGCGACGCCGGGGTAGCCGAGCACGACGATCGAGTCCTCGACCTGCGACCTCGACGAGTCGCCGATCGGCAGGCTCGGCGCGTTGTCGGTCTTGACCTTGAGCAGCGCGCAGTCGCGCCCGGTGCCGGCGGCTCCGAACTGCTTGATCTCGTAGTTGAGGTGGTCGCCGTTGGGCAGCACGACGTAGGCGAGCTTCTTGAGCTCGACCAGCTCGATGCTGTTGACGAACTCGCCGAGCTGCGCGCGCGTCAGCTTCTGGAGCTGCGCGCCGAACTTCTTGTCGAGCTCGCCGAACAGCGCGCGCTTGAGCGCGTCCTTGGCCTTGGCGTCACCGTCGTTGATGGTGGCGACCACGTGCGCGTTGGTCGCGACGTAGCCATCGGCGGTGATGAAGAAGCCGGTGCCGCTGCCGCCGATCGACTCCTGGAACCGGCCGGCCGGCGTGGCGAACGTGCCGACGTAGGCGCCGAGCACGCGCATCACCGACGGCTTCGCGATCATCGCGATCTGCTGCTGCGGGCTGGCCGGTGCGGCGGCCGCCGGGTGAAGCGCCGCCACCGCGATCCCGACCGCGCAGGCGAACCGCATCGCGCACCTCATCGCCGCATATCGTAGCGTATTCCCGGCGGGCCGGGTGCGTCCGGTTCGCCCGCCGAGCGAGCCGGCGTCCACCGGAGCTCAGTCGATCGCGGACTTGGTCGCCAGGAAGTCGGCGGTCGCGCGGTCGAAGATCGACGCGGTGTTGACCACGGCGGCGAGGTAGGGCGCGTCGAACACGAGCGGGTCGTTGACGTTGGGGTGCGGCGGCGAGCCCGGGTTGGTGTAGGTCGAGCCACCCTGGCCCGCCCCCAGGTCGGGGCCGAACGACCGGACGTAGTACACGGCGGCGGCCGTGTTGTTGAAGTGCACGGCGTCGGGCGTGCCGAGGTCGAGCCGGAAGATCCGGCCGACCACCGAGTGGTTCCAGACCACGAAGGCGAGGTAGGTCGGCTGCTTGCCGTCGAGCCGGGTCGGTCCCGAGCGCACCATCACGAAGGTGCTGGTGATCCCCATCCCGGTCGGCCAGATGTTGTTGGCGTCGTTGCGCTGGCCGTAGCAGGTCGAATCGACGGTCCACTGGCACGTCGTGTTGACCCGCGGCAGGCCGGCCGGGAGGACGATGGCCGACTGATCGGCGGTGGCGGTGGTGGCGGTGTCCTCGGGGGCGGCGGCACAGCCGGTGGCGGCGACAACAGCGAGCGTGGCAGCGAGCTTCATGGCTTCCTTTCGAGCAGACAGTTACGGGTTCATTCGAACACGATCACATCGCGGACCCAGTCGGCGCGGCGGTCGGCGAGCCATTGCCGGCGCACGTCGCGCAGCGCGACCGCCACCGACATCCCGGTGCGGACCTTGTCGCGCACGGCGTCGAACAACGCCGGCGCGTCGCCGTCCGGGATCGGGGCGGCCGACGCGATCACGGCGCGGGCGCCGGCGAGCACGAACGCCGCCGGCAAGCTCCAGGTCTCGTGCAGCACCGGTGCGGCGCTCGCCGACCGGCAGGCGGCCAGGACGATCAGCGGGCTGGTGGTGAAGCGCGCCTTGCGGACGTCGGCCGTGGTCAACGCGAACCGGCCGTCCTGGTCCGGCGACAGCGCGAGGAACGATGCGTCGGGCAGGGCGACGTCGACCAGGCCGTGCGCGTGGATGGTGACCTCACCGGCGGTGCCGATCGCGGCGAGCACGCGCGACGGCGTCGCCGCCGCGCCGGACAGCAGCTCGCCGGAGGTCGACCACGTCGCGAGCCGCGGCAGCTCCAGCGCCGGCGGTGGCTCGACATCGCCGACCACCAGCGGCCGGGTGCTCGGCGGTGCCACCGGCCGGTCGCGGCGCGCGAGGTAGCGCCACGCGATCGCGTCGCCGAGCAGCCGCGCCATGCCGTGGATCGGAGGCCGGGCGATCACGTCGACCACCGGGCACGCGGACAGCGCGCCGGCGATGTCCGGCGGCACCAGGCGCGCCGGATCGATCACCGGCGCCGTGCGGCCCTCGTCGAAGTGCACCAGGGTCTTGCCGGTGGCGTCGCGCGCGACGATCGCGCGCCGGTGATCCTCGACCGCCAGACCGAGCACGCAGCGCTCGGGCACGGTCAGCTCCTGCTCCCGGCCGAGCAGGTGCAGCGCCGCGTCGCCGTCGCCCCGGCGGGCGGCGGCAACGGCGAGCACCGAGTAGCTCCAGCTCGCGGCCTTGTGGGCGCGGCTGACCGACGCGGGCAGCGCCCGGGCCTCGGTGATCGCGCGCTCCAGCAGCGCCTGGCCGGCCGCGGGATCGCGGTCGATCAGCAGCCGGCCCTCGGCGTGATCGAGCAGGACCTGGTCGCCGGGCGATGCATCGGGGAGCTTGCGGGCGTCGGCGATCTCGCGGCGCAGGCCGACGATCGCCGCGTCGGTGTCGCCGGACCGGGCGACCTCGGTGCGCACGAACAGGTGGGTGGCCTCGAGCTCGGCCTCGTGCCTGCGCTCGCAGTCCGGGGCCGCCAGCTCGCGGCGCGCGTCGTCGAACCGGAGCTGGTTGATCAGGCTCTGCGCGACCTGGTCGCGGCCCCACGCCTGGGCATGGCAGCGATAGCCCCCGTCCTCGGGCGCGCCGAGCACGAGCTCGCCGGTGTACGCCCGCACCAGCGGCGACCCCGAGCCGACGGCGTCGTCGCCCAGCAGGTACAGCGACGGCAGCTGGCCGAGCACCGCGTTCTGCAGCAGCCACTCGCCGGTCTGGCGCGCCCGCGACCACGCCGCGGTCAGCACGGCGCGCGCCTCGGGGAGCCGCTGCCAGCGCAGGTACAGCTCACCGAGCAGCTTTCCGACCGTGATGCAGCGGAACGCGGGCGCCGCAGCCGCGCAGCGCTGCTTGGCGCGCAGCAGGATCGCCTCGGCGCGGGTGAAGTCCTCCTGCTTCTGCGCGAGCTGCGCCTGCTGCTGGAGGCCGAGCAGCTGCATCCACGGATCGGGCGACGCCGCGGTCAGCCGCGCGAACTCGTCGATCTCCTTGGCGTTGACCGTCCAGCGATCGTCGCCGGTCTTCATCAGCACGCCGATCAGGAGGTCGTCGGCGCGGGCGGCGCGCAGCCCGGCGACAAGCTTCGCGCGCTCGGCGCCCGCCGGCACCGGGCGCTCGTCGCCGGTCCGCGGGATGATCTGCATCTCGGCTGCGAGCGAGCGGATCATCTCGGCGTACTGCCGGGACAGCTCGGGATGCAGGTTCGCCCGGGCACGGGCGATCGCATCGGCCATCGCGGTGTCCTGGTCGGCGCCGTCGATCGCGTCGGCCAGCGGCTGGAGCGCCGCGAGCTGGGCCGGCGTCGCCGCCGAGCGGATCGCGTCGTACAGCACGCCGCGCGCGAATCCGGGCTGGGCCCGGGCGTCGTCGGGCAGCAGCTCGATCTCCCCACGGTTCTTGCCAAGCGCCAGCGCCGCGCTCGCCCGGTTGATCCGGTCGTAGCGCTGCTGCGCGGCCGTGACCTCGCGGTCGACCGTGCTCGCGCGCTGCCGCGCCTCCTCCGCCCAGCCCGGCTCGCCGAGCCTGGCGACCTCGCGGAACACCGCCGCGGACGACCGCGACAGGCCGAGATCGCGGAGCGCGAGCGCGCGGTTCCACAGCGCCGCCGGGTGGCCCGCGCGCCGGGCCAGCGCGGCGTCGGCCAGCGCCAGCGCGCGCTCGGGCTGGTGGTCGGCGAGCGCGAGCGCGGCGCGGTCCGCCATCACGTCGGGCGAGTCGCCCGCGCGCTCGAGGTAGCTCGCGGCCTGGCGGCGCTCGCCGTTGAGCAGCTCCAGCACGCCGACGCCGTGACGGTCGCCGCGCCTGTCGAGCCGGGCGATCGCCATCAGGTCGATCGCCTCGTGCGGCGCCTCCCCGGCGCGCGGCACGTCGTAGCTGCGGTACGGCGCGGCGCCCGGCCACGCCATCCGCGCCTCGGTCACCCGGTGCGGCGCGAGCGCCAGCGCGACCTCGATTCCGTCCTCGGCCCCGGCCGGCGCGCCGGGGTGGCGAGATGGCAGCGCGAGGTAGACCACCACCGCGGCGGCGGCTGCCACGGCGGCCGCGGCGACCTGCAGCCGGCGCTGCCGGTACCACGCCAGGTCGATCACCGGCGCGCGGTGGCCGGCGGCCGCGACCGCGGCGTCGAGCTGCAGCACGTCGGCGAGCTCGGCCCGGCAGGCCGCGCAGGTCGCGAGGTGATCGCGGGCCGCGTCGGCGGCATCGCCGATCAGCTCGCCGTCCGCGAGCGCGTGCGTGCGCTCGATCTCGGGGCAGTCCGCGGTCATGGCTCACCTCCGAGCTCGCGTAGCAGCACTTCCTTGAGCTTCTTGCGCGCGCGGATCAGACGGGTTCCGACGGTCGGCTTGGCGATCCGGAGCTCCGCCGCGATCTCGTCGTACGACCGGCCGCGGACGTGGAGCTCGTAGACCCGCCGGAACTCGGGACCGAGCGTGGCGAGCGCGGCATCGATCTGCTGCGCGGTCACCCGTGCCCATGCCGGCGCGGCGCCCGGCTCGGGGGCGGCAAGCTCCAGGCCATCGAGCGCCTCGGTCCGGGGGGTGCGGCGGTGCTTGCGGCAGCGGTCGATGAACAGGTTGTTGAGGATCGCGACCATCCAGCTGCGCAGGTTGCCGCGATCCGAGTAGCGGTCCCACGCGCGCAGCGCGCGCTCGTACGTGTCGTGCACCAGGTCCGCGGCATCGGCGTCGTTGCCGCACAGCCGGCGCGCGATCGCAGTGAGCAGCGTCTCGTGCTCGCGGACCGCCTCGCTGAATGAACGCTCCGCGACGGTCACAGCACCACGACGGTCCCACGCAGGCTCGCCGGCGGTCAACAACGCGGCATGCTCCATCCACCCCTGAAAACGACCGATCCGCAAGATCTTCCCGACAATCACTGCGCGGGAACAATCGAGCGATTTCACGTTTCTCGGGCATGTCGATGGTGTGTGCCCTGATCTTTGCGGCGATCGCGGCGATCGCGCCGCACCGGCCCCAGGCGCTGCCGATCCTGGCGCGCCCGGCGCGCGCTGCGATCGACGCCGCGGGCGATTCCCCGCGGCTGCCGTCGGGCTACCGATCGGTGCGGATCAGCCTGCGCTGGCAGGCGCCGGAGCGTTGACGCTCCCCCGCGCCCCCGGCCCGACGGGCTAGTTCATGTCCTTGTTGAGCCGGGACATCTTGTCGGGCTCGATCGTGACCTTGGCGTACTCGGTCCGGTCGCTGACCTCGTTGTAGAACCGCACGGTGTAGACGCCCGGGTCGAGGTGGAACTTGGCCGGGGTGTCGAGGGTCTCGATGCCGACGGTGACCCACGACCATGGCCTCGAATCGACGGACAGGATGCCCTTGTGCTTGCTCGTGTCGCGCGCGGCGACCGATCGCCGGCCGGTCGATCGGCCCTCGCCGGACTTGCCGTCGGTCGCCTTGGCGTCGGTCGCCTTGGCGTCGGCCGTCTTGCCGTCGGTCGCCTTGCCGTCGGTCGCCTTGCCGTCGGTCGCCTTGCCGTCGGTCGCCTTGGCGTCGGCCGTCTTGCCGTCGGCCGCCTTGGCGTCGGTCGCCTTGCCGTCGGTCGCCTTGCCGTCGGTCGCCTTGCCGTCGGTCGCCTTGCCGTCCGTGGATTTCGCGTCGCCCTCGCCTGGCGCTCCGCCCGGGACCTCGGCTGCCTTCGGGTCCGGGGTCGGATCGGCGCCGGGCTTCGTCGGCTCCTGCGCGCCTGGAGCTGCGCCTGGAGCTGCGGATGGGGACGCCGGCGATGGGTCGGGGATCGCCGGCGGAGCCTGGGCCGGCGGAGCGCCCGGCGCGAGGTCGCGCTCCTCGCGAGCCCCCGGTCGGCCCGCCGCTTCGGGCACCGCCGCCGGGCTCGACCGATCCTCGGTCAACCGGGCCGCCACCTGCGCGCGCTCGGGCGCCGCGTCGGATCGCCCGGACGGCGTGAGCTGGATGATGATCGCTGCGATCGCGCCGATCAGCGCCGCCAGGGCGAGCACGACGATCGTCCAGCGATGGCCGCGCGACTCGACCGCGATCCCGGCGCCGTGGCTCAGCGTGTGACCGCCGACCACGCTCGCCAGCTCCTCGCCGCGCACGTCGGCGTACGACATCCGGAACGGCGGCATCGGCGTGCCGTCGGCGCGCAGCGCGGACGGGTTGAACGCGCCCAGCGCGCGCGCCGCGAGCATCGCCTGCGCCGCCTGCGCCGCCTGCGCCAGCGCCACCTGGTCGACCATGCGCGCCACGGTCTGCGCGCCCGAGCTCGGGATCGCCGGGTAGTCCTCGGCCGGTGGCTCGGCCGGCGCCGGCGCCGGCGCCACCAGCGCGATCGTCGGCCGGACCGCGAACTCGTCGCTCGAGGGCAGCTCGGTCGGCGGCACCGCCGCCGGCGGAGGCGGATGCGACGGCCGCGAGGGCCGCGACGGCCGGCGGGCCGGCGTCACGTCGCGGAGCAGCGACCGCGTCATCAGCGTGACCGGGCGATCGGTGTGCATCGTGCGCGGCGCCTCGACGTCCGACTTCGGCGCGACCTCGCGGATCGCCTGGGCGAGATCCGAGGCGCCCTCGCGCAGGCCGCTGGCGAACCGCTCCTCCACCAGCGCGTCGATCAGCTGCTGCATCCGGCCGTAGCGGTCGCGCGGCGAATGCGCCAGCGCGCGCATGCAGATCGCGTCGAGCCCCGGCGGGATGCTCGGCTTGACCACGCGCGGCGGGATCACCTGGATCTGCCCGTCGCGCTCGTTCGGGGTCACCGCCCGGCCGAACGGGTGCTGGCCGGTCAACAGCTCGTAGAGCACCACGCCGAGCGCGAACACGTCCGAGCGCGGCGACAGCGGCTCGCCGCGCGCCTGCTCGGGCGCCATGTACGCCCACTTGCCCTCGACCACGCCGTGGCCGAGGCCCTCGCGGCGCGCGATGCCGAAGTCGGCGACCCGGACCTCGCCCGACGTCGTCAGCAGCAGGTTGCTCGGGCTGATGTCGGCGTGGATGATCGCGCCGCCCGGCCGCGCGTGGGCGAACTCCAGCCCCGCGGCCGCGGACTGCACGATGTACGTCGCCACGCCCACCGACAGCCCGCGCGTGCCGCGCGCCTTGATCAGCTGGCGCAGGCTCGGGCCGTCGACGAACTCCATCACCAGGAACACGTCGTCGCCCTCGCGGGCGAGATCGAGCACGCTCACGATGTGGCCGTGCTGCATGCCGACCAGAAGCTTGGCCTCCTCGATCAGCCGCTCGACGAACACCTCGTCGTTGGCCAGCTCGGGCAGCAGCCGCTTGATCGCGACCGGCTTCTGGAACCCGTGATCGCCCACCGCATGGCCGGCGAACACCTCGGCCATGCCGCCGCGGCCGAGCAAGTCCCCGAGCACGTACCGGCTCCCGGAGCGCTTGTTGCCGCCTTCGGAGGAGGGGCGCACCCCTCCATTTGTAGCGATCCCGGCCACGAGATGCCAATGTTGCAACGGTCATACCGGAGCTAACCGATCGCATCCCCTTGGCTTTGCGCAAGTTGGCCCAGAAATCGCTGCCTACCGAGGTAGTCGATCGGGGGGAACGCCCTCCCCCCCTGGGGCCCCGGTCCCGCGCCTGATAGCGGCGGTCAGACATCGCGAGGGAGCATGGAATCTTGAAGGCCCCTCGCGCGTTCGGGCCGTGCACACGGTCTGCCGACCGTGGTTACGTGAGCGCGTGGAGTCTCCCAGCGCCGAGTCCCAGCGCATCTTCGCCCCCGGCATCCTTCGCGATCAGGTCGCCATCGTCACCGGCGGCGGCAGCGGCATCGGCCTGGCCACCGCGCGCGAGATGGTGCAGCTCGGCGCGCGCGTCGCGATCTGCGGCCGGACCCAGGCCAAGCTCGACGCCGCCGCCGAGGAGCTGCGCGCCGCCGGCGGCACCGTGGTCGCCCGCACCTGCGACATCCGCGAGCCCGCGCAGGTCGAGGCGTTCGTCACCGCCGTGCTCGGCGAGCTCGGCCGGATCGACATCCTGGTCAACAACGCCGGCGGCCAGTTCCCGTCGCCGGCCCAGCTCATCTCGCCCAACGGCTTCCTCGCCGTCATCAAGAACAACCTGATCGGCACGTTTCACGTCACCCGCGAGGTCGCCAACCAGGCGATGATCCCCGCCCGGCGCGGCCGGGTCATCAACGTCATCGCCAACATCTATCGCGGCTTCCCCGGCATGGCGCACACCGGCGCCGCGCGCGCCGGCGTCGAGAACCTGACCATGTCGCTCGCCGTCGAGTGGGCGCAGTTCCAGATCCTGGTCAACGCCGTCGCCCCCGGCGTGATCCTGTCGTCGGGCACCGCGCGCTACCCGCCGGCGCTGCTGGAGCGCGGCACCCGCGAGACCCCGCTCAAGCGCGCCGGCACGTGCGAGGAGGTCGCCGCCGCGATCGTCTTCCTCGCCTCGCCCGCCGCCCAGTTCATCACCGGCGCCACGCTCCGCCTCGACGGCGGCCAGGCCCTGTGGGGCCACAGCTGGGAGATCCCGTAGGCTCCCGTTGCCATGGTGACTTTCACTTCGAACGTCGAGGAAGACCAGCACGTCGTGCTGCGCGCCATGGCGTGGCAAGACTTCGAGGTGCTCCTCGCCATCCGCGGTGACCGCGCCGGCGTCCGCATGTACTACCTCGACGGAGCGATCGAGCTCACCAGCTCGACGAGGCACCACGAGGGACGCAAGAAGACGCTCGCTCGGCTACTGGAGATCTGGGCGATGGAGTCCGACGTCGAGCTGAACGGCTTCGGATCGTGGACGCTCAAGAACGAGATCCGGGAGACCGGGGCCGAGCCCGACGAGTGCTACATCGTCGGCGACCCCACCGAGAAGGACGTCCCCGATCTCGCGATCGAGGTCGAATGGTCGCGCGCGACCGGTTTGTCCAAGCCGGAGATCTATCGCCGCCTCGGGGTCCGCGAGCTGTGGACGCTGAAGGGCGACGGCCGTCTGATCATCCGTGTCCTGGAAAAGGGCGCATGGTCCGAGCACACCCGAAGCAAGCTGCTCCCCAAGCTCGACATTGCCTGGCTGCTGGCGTTTCTTGATGTGACTCCGCAGAGCAAGGCCGTGCGCGCACTGCGCGACGCGCTCCGAACGAAGAAGCGCCGCAGCTGACGTCGGGTGGCACCTGGGGGATACTGGGCGCGTGGATCTCGAGCTCACCGGCAAGCTGTGTCTGGTCAGCGGCGCGAGCCGCGGCATCGGGCGGGCGATCGCCCTGGCGCTGGCCCGCGAGGGCGGCCGGATCGCGGCCGTGGCGCGCAGCCGCGCTGACCTCGACGCGCTGCTCGCCGAGCTGCCCGGTGCGGGCCACACCGCGATCGCCGCCGACGTCGCCACCGAGGAAGGCGCCAGCGCGGCGGTCGATGGCTGCGTCGCGGAGCTCGGCGGCATCGACGTCGTGGTCTGCGTGGTCGGCAAGTCGTTCGCCCGCACCGCCTCGGCGATGAACGACGCCGACCTCGCGAGCTCGCTCGACGCCAACCTGTGGAGCGCGGCGCGGGTCGCCCAGCGCGCGGTGCCGCACCTGATCGAGCGCGGCGGTGGCTCGATCACGATGCTGTCGTCGATCTGGGGCCGCGAGGCCGGCGGCGCGCCCGGCTACAACACCGCCAAGGCCGCGGTGATCGCGCTCGCCAAGGCGCTGGCCCGCGACCACGCGCGCCACGCGATCCGCGTCAACTCGGTCGCGCCGGGCTCGATCCTGTTCCCGGGCGGCGGCTGGGACCGGCGGCGGACCGCCGATCCCGAGGGCATCGCCGCGTTCGTCGAGCGCGAGATCCCGATGGGCCGGTTCGGCACGCCCGACGAGGTCGCCGAGGTCGTCGCGTTCCTCTCGTCGGCCCGGGCGCGCTGGATCACCGGCGCCTGCATCCCGGTCGACGGCGGCCAGGGCCGCAGCTTCTAGCGCCCGTTCGCGGGTGATCTCGGGCGTTCGAGCCGCGGGCGTTCGCGCGCTGTGGGAGAGCGCCGTGGCACACGCAGCCGATCGCGCCGGCCGGTTCGATGACCGGTCGTCGAACGGGCGCGTGCGCGGCTACACCAGCGTACCCGGAAGTCCACGTCGGAGATTGACGTATCGGACGCGGATGTCTCGTCTGGCTTACGTTCCTTACACGCGGTCGCAACCGTCGCGCTGCGGCTTGCGCGATCGCGGAACAGTCCGTAGCTTCTGCGGGGATCCGGAGGATGGGCGACGACGCTATGGGCATCGAGGACATGGTGGCGGAACAGCCGACGCTCTCGCTCGCGGTGACCTCCTCCTCGGAGCCACCGGCGCCGACGGTCCACATCGAGGTCACGCTCGGCGAGACCGTCGGGCGTTACCAGGTCCGGCGCCAGCTCGGCAGCGGCGGCATGGGCCAGGTCTACCTCGCGCGCGACGTCGTGCTCGGCCGGTCGGTCGCGCTGAAGATCGTCGGGCTGGACCGCAGCATCGAGGTCTCGACCGAGCAGTTCCTCCACGAGGCGCGGGCGATCGCCCGGCTCAACCATCCCAACATCGTGCAGCTGTACGACTTCGGTGAGTACAAGGGCGGGTTCTACCTCGCGCTGGAGTACGTCGAGGGCGACACGCTGCGCGAGCGGGTGCGGGCCGGCACGTTGGCGCTCGACGAGGCGCTGCGCCACGCGCGCGCGATCGCCGATGGCCTGTGCCACGCCCACGACCACGGCGTGTACCACTGCGACCTCAAGCCGAGCAACGTGATGGTCGGCAAGGACGGGCGGGTCCGCGTCGTCGATTTCGGGATCGCGCGCACCGGCGACAGCGCGGCGAGCGCGTCGTCCGGCACGCCGGACTGGATGGCCCCGGAGCAGTGGACCGGCGGGCGGGTGACCGATCGGGTCGACGCGTGGTCGCTCGGCATCGTGACCGCGCAGCTGCTGACCGGGCGCCACCCGCTGGGCGACGAGTCGAACGCGCGCCGCGAGGCCGCCCGCAACCCGGCGCGGGTCGCGGCGTGGACGCCCGAGCGGCGCGACGTGCCGCCGGCGGTGATCGAGCTCGTCACCCGGTCGCTGGAGCGCGAGCCGACGCTGCGGCCGAGCGCGGCCGAGTGGGCGCGCGTGCTCGACGCCGCGCTGCGCGACGGCAGCGGCGACGCGGCGGTCGAGGACGGCCCGTACCGCGGGCTGGCGGCGTTCGACGAGAAGCACGCGCGGTTCTACTTCGGACGCGAGCTCGAGATCGACGCGTTCCTGGAGCGGCTGCGCGACACGCCGCACCTGCCGATCGTCGGACCCTCGGGCGCCGGCAAGTCGTCGTTCCTCCATGCCGGGGTGATCCCGCGGCTGCGCGCGCGCGAGCCGTGGACGGTGATCGCGTTCCGCCCGGGCCCCGATCCGGTCAGCGCCCTGGCGCGCCACGTGCTCGCCGCGATCCGCGACGACCGGCCCGCGGCGCAGCGGCCGGGCGAAGCCCAGCTCAAGGCGCAGGTCCAGGCGTTTCGCGCCGAGCTGCTCGAGACCCCGACCTTGCTCGCCGCGCGGCTGGCGACGATCGCCGGGGTGACCGGCGGCCGCGTGCTGCTCGCGGTCGACCAGCTCGAGGAGGCGTTCACCCAGGGCGCCGGCGAGGCCGAGCGCCAGCGCTTCCTGCAGATGCTGGTGGCGGCGGCCGACGACCCGGCAGATCCGGTGCGCGTCGTGGTGACCGTGCGCGACGACTTCGTCGGCAAGCTCCCGGGGCTGCGCTCGCTGTTCGTGGTCAAGCAGCTCGCGGTCGACGACATCCGCCGCACGATCACCGGCCCGCTGGCGCGCTACGACTACCAGTTCGACGATCCGGCGATCGTCGACGACCTGATCGCCGAGGTCGGCAGCGCCGCCGCGGCCAACCTGCCGCTGCTCCAGTTCGCCTGCCGCACGCTGTGGGACGGCCGCGACGCTGCGCGGCGGCGCCTGCGGCGCGCGACCTACCGCGAGATGGGTGGCCTGGCCGGCGCGCTGGGCCGGCACGCCGATCACGCGCTCGCCGAGCTGTCGCCCGACGAGCACCGCACGGCGCGCCAGCTGCTGCTGCAGCTCGTGGTCGGCACGACGCGGCGCTCGGTCGCGCGCGATCAGCTGATCGCCAGCGCCGGGGCTGGTCCGGATGCCAGCCGCGTGCTCGACCGGCTGCTCGCGGCGCGGCTGCTGGTCCAGCGCAACGCCGGCGACGGCGAGTCGCCGCTGGTCGAGATCGCCCACGAGTCGCTGGTCCAGACCTGGTCGCAGCTCGCGCGCTGGCTCGACGAGTCGCGCGAGGAGCTCCGGCTGCTCGAAGATCTGACCGACGCGGCCAAGCTGTGGGACCGGCGGGGCAAGCGCAGCGAGCACACCTGGTCCGAGCGCGACATCGCGACGGCGTGGCATCGCGCGGCGCAGCTCGACGTCGCGCTGCCGCCGCGGATCCGGGAGTTCTTCGCCGCCGGCGATCAGCGCAACCGGCTCACGCGCCGGCGCCGCCGGATCCGCATTGGCATCACGTTCGCAATGGCCAGCGCAGTGGCCGTGTTGCTACTGCTCAAGTTCGTCCAGGACCGATGGCGAGATGAATTGATCCGGAACAACCTCGGGACCGTCATTTACACCATCGCTCCGTTCGACGGGCGCGCGGGCGCGGTCGTCGCCGCGGCCGGCGACCCGATGCCAGATCTCACCGTGACGGTCTACGGCGCGAGGGCCGACGATACCAATGAACCGGGAGACCCGATTCCGGACAAACTTGTCCGTATCGTGGCCGGCGGAGACGCCGGCAACTCGCGAGTCCAGCGGATCAGCGCTCCCGGCGGCACGGTGTGGCTGCGGCTCGACAACCGCGGCCGGCCGGGGGAGCACTGCCCGCCTGCGTGGATCCGCGTACAGGCGTTCCCCGGCTACCGGATCGACGACATCAAGCGCATCGAGCTGCCGGTGCCGACCTGCCAGGCGACCCTGTCGGACACCGTGAAGATCGAGGCCGGGCCGTTCTGGTACGGCGGCCCCGGCGATCCACCTGCGAAGCACTATGGCGATCCCGACTACACCGAGCCCGAGCGGCTGATCGATTTGCCGGCGTTTGCCATGGACCGGACCGAGGTTTCCAATGCGGCCTACGAGCCATTTGCCCGGCTGGACAAGCTCACCGGGTACCTGCGGCCGGTTTACACCACGACCACCGTGCACGTCCACGACGGCGAACTCGCGTATCCGGTGAGCGATATCGACGCCTTCGAGGCCAGCGCGTATTGCCGCTACCTGGGCAAGCGGCTGCCGAGCGACGCCGAGTGGACCAAGGCGGCGCGCGGCGGGCTGATGGTGAACGGCCATCCCAACCGCTCCCCGCGCCGGCTGTATCCGTGGGGGGACGTGGCCAGGCCGGAGTGTGTCAACCAGGACTTCGCCGTGAACAGGTCGGTGTGGACCCGTCCGGTGGATTCGCTGTCCTGCGGCGCCAGCCCGTACGGCATCCTGCAGCTGGTCGGAAACGTGCAGGAGTGGATCTCGCGCGACGGTCAGACCGACCGGGACAATCCGCTCCACGCCCTGCGCGGCGGATCGACCGATGATGATCCCGGCGAAGAGTCGACCACGACGGTGTTTCGCAATCATCGCGATCCGCGCGTCCGCAATTATTCCAACGGCGTGAGATGCGTCGTCGACCTGGAGGGTGCACCGTGATGATCAGCGACCAGCCCAAGACCGTGACCCTGGTGGCCAGTCCACCGCCCGAGACCGACAACGGCGGTCTGGACCAGACCTTCCGGGTGCTGTCCGCCAAGGGCGTCCGTAGCAACGAGATCCGCCGGGTTGCCAGCGTCAGCGAGATCGACGTCGCGCTCAGCAATCTCTTGACCGCGTCGTTCAAGGGCACCGTGCGACTGCAGATCATCGGACACGCGATCCCCGGGTCGATATGCCTGGGCGCCAGGTGGACCGACACCGGGATCCACGACGTGGCCGCGTTCGCGTTCCCGTTCCTGGTCCTCGATACCAACCCCACCGCGCTGGGTCTGCTGGCAAAGTTTGCCGGCAAGCTGTCCGAGGTGATGCTCGTGGGTTGCCATGTCGGATCGACGACGTCGTTCGGGCACGCGATCAACGGGCGGACGCTCACGTACACGCTGGCCGAGCTGCTGCGCTGCAAGGTGTGCGGTGCCGACGACGACGTCGCTCCCGAAGAGTACGACGACCAGGGCTGGTACGCGCCGGCGCCGCAGCATCGCCGGCCGAAGGGCTGGCGGTGGAGCGATGCCTCGCCGCCGCTGTGGACCGATCTCGGGACGGATCCGCTGCCGCGCAACCGCAAGCCGTGTGGCCGCGACGGCAAGCCGCTGGAGATCGAGATCCGGGCGATCCGGACCGCGATGCTCCCGCTGCTCGCGTCGCCGCAGCCAGACGATCTCCTGGTCGATCTCCCGCTCGATCTCCCGTCCTCGCTCCGCGTCACCTGCCAGTACATCACCACGGCCAGGCCGGTCTCCGCGCTGCCCGAGCTGTCGGTGGACACCGATCTCGGGCCGGCGCAGATCCTGTGTGGGGGGCGCTACTTGAAGATCGCCGACGTGTGCTACGTCCTCGAGCGCACGCCGCCCCTGACCGCGGCGCTCGCCGCGCTGCCGCGCACCATCGATACCGCACGCCGTGCCCAGCCCGCCGCGGCCGGCACCGGCGAGCCCGTGCCCGCCGCAGGCTAGTCCGGACCGTGCGAAGCCCGACGAGGCGCGCCAGGGGCGCGTCTCGGTGGAACAGCGCAGCGAGGAACGGACGGAAGATGATGACGAGGGGGCGGCCCTGAACAGGGACACCCCCTCGTCGCAGCGAGCCGCGATCACATCCCCGGGACGACGTGAAACGCGCCAAAGCCGTTCTGGGTCAGGATCAGTGAAATCGGTGTACCGCGCCTTGCAAACTGGATATGCTGCGCATGTGCGGCCAGGTCGCCGTCGAGCAGGTCGACCTCGCCCGGGGGCGTCAGCGCGCTCTGGGCGCTGCCGGACACGACGATCTGCGTCGGCCACAGCTTGATCGTGGTGGGGCGGCCGGCCGGTGATCCGTTCGCGGCATGCCCGGCGAGCCGGATCTCCAGGTAGTCCGCGCCGTTCCACCGCAGATCTTGCGACTCCGCGGCGTCGGGCCCGAGCAGGTCAATCTGGAGCAGCTCCGTTGCGCCCTCGGGATACCCGTGCACCAGCAGCTTGCTCGGAACGACCTGCAGATCGCCCTGGAACGGGCTCGCGGCGAGGCACTCCGGCAGCTTGAACACGACCGCGTCGGTTCCGGCCCCGAGGATATGAAACCCGTCCGGTGTCGTGGTTTGCCAGCCTGTCCGCGACAGAAACAGCGGGCCCGTCCCGCCCCGCTTCATCGCGACCGGCGCCGGCTGACCTGGAATGGGCGCAGTCCATACCTCCTTCACCGCAACCGTGAACAGGCGGCGCAGGCGCTCGTTCGGGTCACCGGTCTTACTGTCACTACGTGTCCAGAAACTGACGTTCTGAGCGTCCGCCGACTCGATCGTCACCTGCGGGACCACGGCATGCGTACACAGCTCTTGAACAGGCATCGATTCCTCCGGACCGCGGAGGAGTTTCAAGAGCGATGCCAACGCGGTCACCGGGGCCCGGCACGACCACGGTGTGGTCAGTCGTTCTCGGGATCATGCCGGTCGCGATGGTCGTCTGGGGTGATGTCGTAGGCCTTGCACAGCCGGTAGAGCCGGCGGCGATCGATCTTGAGCAGCTGCGCCGTGGTCCGCATCCGGCCCCGGGTCTGCTTGAGCACCTCGACGATCTCGTCGCGGGTCGGATCGGCGCGCGGCGGCAGATCGTCCTCGAGCGGCGGCGCAAGGGCCGGCGGCGGCGCGGGCGGCGGCCGCGGCGCGGGCGTCGGTTCGTCCGGTCGCGCGTCGGCCGGCACCCGCAGCACGCTGCGGTGCGCACGAACCTGGGCCGGCAGGTGCGTGCGCGTGCACGGGAACTCGGGGGTCTGGCTCGCGGCGAAGTTCACGGCGGCGAGCAGCTCGCGCAGGTTCTCCTGCCACGGGTACAGCAGCAGGCACTCGAGCGCGCCCGCGGTCCACGGCCGGGGCCCAGGATCGCGGCCGCGCAGGCGGAAGAACAGCTGGGTCCAGCCCAGGATGTCCTCGCGCCGGTCGCGCAGCGGCGGCAGCGTGAGCGGCGTGTTGGTCGCGCGCAGCCGCGCCAGCAGGTCGCGGCGAAACCGCGCCTGGTGGACGGCATGGTCGAGATCGATGTTGGTGGCGGCGACCACGCGCGCCGAGCTCTTGCGCAGGTCGGTCGATCCGAGCGCGCGGTACGAGCCGTCCTCGAGGAACCGCAGCAGCTCGGCCTGGACGTCGAGTGGAAGGTCGCCGATCTCGTCGAGGAACAGCGCGCCCTCGCCGGCGAGGTCGACCAGGCCGGGCCGCGTGCCGACCGCGTTGGTGAACGCGCCGCGGACGTGGCCGAACAGCTCCGAGCGCGCCATCTCGCGGTTGAGCTGGGCGCAGTTGAGGGTCACGAACGGATGCGGCGCGCGCTGGGCGCCGATCGCCTTGGCGACGCTCTCCTTGCCGGTCCCGGTCTCGCCGAGCACCAGCACGTGGCCGAACGCCGCCGCGAGCTCGTCGATCCGGCGGCGCACGCTGGACGCCTCCGGCGATACTCCCGGGAACACCGGCGAGTCGACGCGCAGGTCGGTCGGCGGCGCCGTGGTCCGGAACACCATCACGCTGTCGCCGATCCGGATCACGCTGCCGTCCGGGAGCGGCGTGCGCTGGCCGCGGCCGAACCCGCGGCCGTTCACGTAGAACCCGTTGCGGCTCCCGAGGTCCTGGAACTGCCACCCCGCGAAGCTGCGCTCGACCCGCGCGTGCTTGCGCGAGATCCGGGGGTCGTCCGCGATGACCACGTCGCAGTCCTCGCGGCCGATGCTCAGTCCCTGGATCTCGACCGGATACGCCGGCTGGGAACACGTCCCGGCGAGGATGCGCAGGTGCGCACTCTGGGTCAGCTCCAGACCGCCCTGCTCGGAATCGTCCGACGGAGGTGCAGTCTGCCATGTATCGATCACCCTCATGACACCCTCATGGCGCTACCCTGTCCCACACGGTCTGGTCACTCCGCGCGAAGTCGATGGCGGTGGCGGTGATGCGGACGAAGTTGCGCATGCGCGGCGCATGGGCCGGCCCGCGCGCGCACGGCCCTCCATGCAACTGTGCAGCTGTCGGCTTCCTGAACGTATCGACAGCTCTGTGTAACACACCTGGGCGCCGCGCGTCTGCCGCACGCAGCAGCGACGTCCCACCCGTGGCACCCGCGCATGTGCGCTGCCGCCCGGGTCCATGCGCCGCGGGAGCGGCGATCCACAGGTTCAGGAATGCTACCGTTCTGCCGTACATGAGCCGAACCGCACCGCTGGTGTTCGTCATGGCTGCTGGTCTCGGGACGCGGATGAAGAGCGACCTTCCCAAGGTCTTGCACCGCATCGCCGGCCGTCCGCTGCTTCACTGGGTCGTGACCGCGGCGCGGACCGCGGGAGCGGGCCGCGTGGTCGCGATCCTCGGCCACCGGGCGGACGCGGTGCAGACCTCGCTCGACGCGGGATTCGGCCCCGGCGCCGTCGAGGTCGCGCTGCAGCACGAGCCGCGCGGCACCGGCCACGCGGTGCAGTGCGCGCTGCCGGCGGTCGCCGCCGAGCCCGACGAGCGGATCGTCGTGATCCTGAGCGGCGACGCGCCGCTGCTGGGCAGCGAGCGGATCGCAGAGCTGGTCGCGGCCTGCGAGGCGTCGCCCGCCGGCCTGGCGCTGCTGTCGACCGTGCCGCCGCACCCGATGCCGTACGGCCGGCTGGTCCGCGAGACCGGCGGCAAGCTGCTGCGGATCGTCGAGCACGCCGACGCCACCGAGGACCAGCGCAGGATCCGCGACACCAACGCCGGGTTCTATGCGATCCGGCTCGGCCACCTGCGCCACGACCTCGCGCGGCTGCGCGCCGACAACGCCAAGGGCGAGCTGTACCTGACCGACCTCGTGGCCCACGCGGCCGCGCGCGGCGGTGCGACCGCGATCGACGCGCCGTTCACCGAGGTCGCCGGGATCAACGACCGCGTCGATCTCGCGGCGAGCGAGGCGGTCGCGCGCCGCCGGATCAACGAGGCGTGGATGCGGGCCGGCGTCACGATGGCCGACCCGGCGACGACGTACATCGACGCCGACGCCGGCCCGATCGGCCGCGACGTCTGGCTCGGCCCCAGCGTCGTGCTGCGCGGCAAGACGTCGATCGGCGACGCCGCGCGGGTCGACATCGGCTCGGTGCTCACCAGCGTCCAGGTCGCCGATCACGCCCACCTCAAGCCGTACTCGGTGCTGACCGATACCGCGATCGGCCCGCGCGCCGAGATCGGCCCGTTCACGCACTGCCGCCCGGGCAGCCGGATCGACGAGGACGCCAGGCTCGGCAACTTCGTCGAGACCAAGAAGACCCACATGATGGCGGGCGCGAAGGCCAACCACCTCGCGTACCTCGGCGACGCCTCGGTCGGCGCCAAGGCCAACATCGGCGCCGGCACGATCACGTGCAACTACGACGGCGTCGGAAAGTTCCAGACCACGATCGAGGCCGGCGCGTTCATCGGCTCGGATACCCAGCTGGTCGCGCCGGTCACGGTCGGACGCGACGCGTACGTCGGCGCGGGCACCACCGTCACCAGGGACGTCCCGCGCGGCGCGCTCGCCTTGACCCGCGTCAAGCAGGTCAACGTCGAGGGCTGGGCCAACCGGTTCCGCGAGGCCCAGGCCAAGCGCAAGAAGGCGGGCGACGAGCACTGATGCTCGCCGCGCGGCCCGCCGTCCGGCCCGCCGCGGGGCGGCTCGCGCTCGCGCTCGTGGTCGCCCCGGGGCTGGTCGCCGGCTGCAAGGACCGGCACGCGACGCACGACGACGCCGCCCCGCGGGCCGCGGCAGACGCCGGCGCGCCCGTCCGCGACGCCGCGCCCCGCGACGCGCCGGGCGACGCGATCGCCGCCGGGCCATGGCCCAGGCTCGCGCGGTTTCCGATCGTCGATCCGGTCCGCGTGATCGCGCTGCCGGCGCGCCCCGACGTGCCGCGGTTCGACGTCGGCGGCCCGGCGATCGCCGGTGACGTCGCGATCGTCAGCTCGTCGCAGCTCGGGTTCGCCGCGGTCGACTGGCGGCGCGGCGCGCTGGTGTGGACGCGGCCGGCCGGGCTGCACGTCGCCCCACCGATCGATAGCCCGCAGGGCGTGATCCTGATCAGCGACTGCGCCGCGCCGGTCGAGGTCGCCGATGCGCTGCTCGGCTGCATCCGCGTGGTGACCCGGTCCGGCATCGATCAGGGCTATGCCGCGATCCACGGCAAGCGCGTCGAGGCGTTCGCCGGCTCGCCCGGCAGCCAGGATGTGTGGCTCGACGGCGACCGCGCGGTGCGCTGGCGGCGCGGCGACCAGGCGGTGTCGGTCGATCTGATCACCGGCGTCGCGACCCCGGCCACCGCCGCGCCGCCGCCGCTCCGCGTGAGCTATCGCACGCACACCTGGGAGATCTCGCGCACCGAGCAGGCGATCGTCGCGCGCGAGCGCGGCAAGATCGCGTGGCAGACCCGCCGCCCGTACACCGCCCTGCTCGGTGCGGTGTACCTCGCCGAGCTCACCCCGATGATCCGGGTCGCCAGCGTCGGGGTGTTCGGCGGCTGGGCCGAGCTCAACCTGCTCGACATCGACGCGACCGGCTCGCTGCACGGCCAGGCCGCGTTCCCGGTGCCGGCGATCAGTGCGCTCGGCCACGCGGTCGACGCCGTCGGCAACACCGCGATCGCGGTCCGCATGGACAGCTCGCTGCGCCACGACTTCATCGTCGGCTACGCCGCCAACGCGCTGCTGATGTACGTCTACCCGCTGCCCGAGATCCCGCGCGCGGACCCGGTCGGCGTCGCGATCGCCTCCGACGCCGTCCTGGTGTTCCATGATGGCGATACGTTCACAGTGTTGCCGGAGCTGTCGTCACCTCCTACGGCGCCCGGCGCGCCGCGGACGCCGTCGCAAAATCCGACACCGTAAGCCCTCGAGATCGCTCGTCGCGACCTGGTACGGCGGCTGCTCTTAGCGGTCGTCAACAAGGAGCCGTGACCCCCATGTTCAAGAGCCTTCTCGCCGCCACCGCCACCCTGAGCCTCGTCGCCTGCGTCCAGCACGACGACGGCAGCCCGAACATCGACAAGTCGCTGCCGACGTCGGACCAGGTCTCGATCAAGCTGCCGGAGAGCAACGCCGCCGCGCGCGGCGACAGCCAGGCCCTCGGCCAGCTCTCGGCCTACTACGTGATCACGCTCGGCGTGACCACCACGTTCAACGGCAGCACCGCCTGGGTGCTGACCCTGATCCACGCGATCGTGCAGAACCCGCCGACGACGGTCAAGGACAACGTCTACACCTGGGGCCCCGGCAGCCAGGCGCTCGACCCCGCCGACTACAAGCTGGTGGTCACCGCGAACGCCGACGGCACGTTCTCCTACCAGCTGTCGGGCAAGTCGAAGACCCAGGCCAACGCGCAGTTCGAGGTCCTGATCGACGGCATGGCCGATCCGCGCCCGGGCGAGGCCAAGGGCAGCGGCCAGTTCCTGGTCGACTTCGACGCCGGCAAGCGGGTCAACCCGATCACGAGCGGAGACGCCAGGGGCTCGGTCGACGTCCACTACGACCTCGCCAAGGCCCACCTCGATCTCACGATCATGTCCACCGACGCGCAGGGCCATCCGACCTCGGCGGACTACGCCTACAACGCGGCCAAGGACGGCGGCGGCGACATGACGTTCGACGTCAACGGCGACGTCGGCGGCACGGCCCTGCTGGAAACCCTGACCCTGCGGTCGCGCTGGCTCGGCACCGGTGCCGGCCGCACCGACGCCCGGATCACCGGCGGCGACCTCGGCAGCGTGCAGGTCACCGCGTCCGAGTGCTGGAGCACCTCGTTCGGCCGCGTGTACTACCAGGACTCGAACAACTTCTCGCCGACCGAGGGCGCCGCGTCCTCGTGTGCGTTCACGACCCAGGACCTGCCCGTTCCGCACTGACCGGGCCGCACGGACCGGGCGCGCACAGCGCTGCATGTCGGCCATGCGCACGCCCCCCCGCGGGGCCGCCCGCGTTTTCGGCAGTCAGCGTTGACTGCAAACTTCGCCCGCGGTAACAACCCGGCGGAGGACACACATGGCCACGTTGCCCAAGGATGCGCAGGAGCTGTTCGATCACCTGGTCCCGGAAGGTCTCAGGCAGCACCCGGACAAGGCGCGCGAGCTGAACGCCATCTACTGCTTCAAGATCACGGGGGAAGGCGGCGGCGAGTGGACGGTCGACCTCACCGCCAACCCGCCGACCTGCATCAAGGGCGACAGCGGCAAGGCGCAGTGTACCGTCGAGGTCTCCAACGACGACTTCAAGACCATGCTCGGCGACCCCAACGCCGGCATGCAGCTGTACTTCCAGGGCAAGCTCCGGGTGTCCGGCGATCCGATGCTGGCGATGAAGCTCCAGCAGCTGTTCGAGATCGCCCGTCCCAAGTGAGAGCGGGCGCCCAGTGACGCTCTCTGCGTCGATGTCGATGTCGATGTCGCCCTCCCGCTCGATCTCCCCGCTGGCGGACGCGCTGCAAGGCGTGCGCGTCCTCGACATGTCACGGCTCCTGCCGGGCCCGTTCCTCACGATGATCCTCGCCGACATGGGCGCGGACGTCGTCAAGATCGAGGACCCGAAGGCCGGCGATTACATGCGGGAGGTCCCGCCGCCGATCGGCGACATTCCGATGCACGAGCTGGTGCCGGGCAAGGGCGGCATCTCGGGCCGGTTCCTCGCGGTCAACCGCGGCAAGCGGTCGGCGGTGCTCGACCTCAAGCAGCCGTCCGGGCACGCGGCGATGCTGCGCATGGTCGCCCAGGCCGATGTCGTCGTCGAGAGCTTCCGCCCGGGCGTGATGGACAAGCTCGGCCTCGGCCACGCCCAGCTCGCCGCGGTCAACCCGAGGATCATCCTGTGCTCGATCAGCGGGTTCGGCCAGACCGGGCCGTACGTCCACCGCGCCGGCCACGACATCGGCTACCTCGCGGTCGCCGGCGTGCTCGCGATGGGCGGCGAGCACGGCGGCGCGCCGATGATGCCGGGCGTCCAGATCGCCGACCTCGCCGGCGGCGCGCTGTGGGGCGCCACCGCGATCCTCGGCGCGCTGGTCGGCCGCCACCGCACCGGCAAGGGCGCCCACCTCGACATCTCGATGACCGAGGGCGCGCTCGCCCTGCTCGCCGCCGAGCTCGGCAACCTCGACTGCGGCCTGCGCGCCACGCGCGGCATGGCGCGGCTCAACGGTGGCTTTGCCTGCTACGGGATCTACCGCACCCGGGACAGCCGGTACCTCGCGGTCGGCGCGCTCGAGCCCAAGTTCTGGATCGCGCTCAACCAGGGCGTCGGCCGGCGTCCGGACGTGTCCGAGCTGCTCGCCGCCGACCAGACCGCGATCCGCGCCGAGCTCGCCGCGATCTTCGCCACCCGGACCGCCGCCGAGTGGACCGCGACCCTCGGCCAGCACGATTGCTGCGTCGAGCTGGTCACCGAGCTCGACGAGCTCCCCGACCATCCGCTGCACCGCGCGCGCGAGGTGTTCTTCACCATCGACGGCGGACCCGGCGTCGGCCCGATCCAGCAGACCCGCACGCCGCTCGGCACCCCGGACGCGCCGCGTCCGCCGCCGCGCCACGGCGAGCACACCCGCGAGGTCCTCTCCGAGTACGGGTTCTCCGACGCCGACATCGCACAGGTCCGCTGACCTCCGGCTGCCACTGATTAGCTGACCGCGCGTGGGTTACCGGGTGGCTTCAGACCGGCGAATCGTACGTCCCAGTGATCTGCCTGCCACCAGCCGATCGAGTTCACCATACGAAGCGCGAACAGGGAAACGGCACGGTTGGCCAGAAGGCCGGGTTGCGTCCGAAGTCCTCTTGCCCATGACTCTCGCTTGAAGTTCGTGATCAAGAAGTTGGCAAATGAAACGATCCCCACGTCGCCCTTCACCGAGGTCACCACCGCCGCAGGGTGGCACGCCGCGTTGCGCAGCCGGCGCAGCGCCTCGGCAGCTAGCCAGCGCTCGACGATCCCTCCGGCGAACCGCTCCACCATCACATCGTCGCGCAGGATTCCGCCATGCTCGGCGCACAGCAACAGCTCGCCCAGCATGACGAGCAGGAGGGTGCAGGACATCGCCGCATCAGGCTGCTTGCCGAGTTCGATCAGCGAGGCCGCCGTGGTCTCGCAACGCATCGGAAGCAGTAGCTGGGCGGTCGCGCCAGCGCCGCGCCGGCCCCAGTGCACCGCCATCAGCTGTGCCAGCTTCGCGTCCATCGCGAGGCATGCGCCCGGGGAAGCCAGCCAGCTCTGCGCCAGCTTCGTCGACCAGCTATCGGCCATTGGTGATGCGGCGGAGGCGCAGCTGGACCGCCAGCGCGTCCGGTCGTGCACGGGCCGAAACCTCTGCGCCATATCGCGCAAGCGCCGAGGGTGCAACGGACTCCGCGTACGTCGCGGCGAAGCGTACGGGCCACGCGCCCAGCACCTCGCGCACCGGAACGAAGACCCATTCCTCGTCGTACAGCATGCCCGTCGTGTGGTCGTAGGTGTAGCGACCGAGCTCGGAGAGCACGAGCCAGTAGTTCTCGACGGGGACGAGATCGAGGCAAAGGATCTCGGCGTCCCGAAAGCTCGATCCAGGCCGCGGCAGCACGGCGCCGGTCGGCGGTCCGATCGGCCGATCCGGAATGGGTTCGTCGGGGCCAAACCAGTACCCGAAGACCTGGTCTCGAAGCTCGGGATCGACCTTCAACGGCGATGGTGACGCGACTTGCACTGCAGGATCATACCCCAGGCCGCGGCGGCGGCATACGCGTCGGCCGCGTTGCCGGTCAGATGGTCGAGTACCTGCGAATGAACGGCATCGTCTCGCCGGCGAGCCGCAACCCGCAGTAGCCCCCGCGCACCAGCGCGCGATCAGGAAGTCGCTCGACGAGTGGGCGGCCGATCGATCGCCGCGAAACGAGCCGTGTAACACTGGGGGCATGGTCGGCACGGCGATCACGCGCGGTGTCCTGCTCGCGGTCGCCGCGGCGGTCGCGTTCGGCACCACCACACCGATCCTCGCGTGGGCCGGGCGCGGCGTCGGTCCGCTGGCGACCGCCGCGCTGCTGTACGCCGGCGCCGCGCTCGCCACCGCGGTGCTGCGCGCGCTGTCGCGTGCCCCCGGGCCGCGGCTGGTCCGCGGCGATCTACCCCGGCTGCTCGGGGTCGCGCTCGCCGGTGGCGCGATCGCTCCCGCGCTGCTCGCGTGGGGCCTGCAGCGCGCCGGCGCCACGGTCGGCTCGCTGCTGCTCAACCTGGAGGCGGTGTTCACCGTGCTGCTCGCGCGCGCGGTGTTCGCCGAGCCGATCGGCCGCCGCGTCGCGGTCGCCGTGGCCGCGATGGTCACCGGCGGCGCTGCGCTGGTGCTCGACGCCTCGCGCGGCGCCGGCGGCGTGAGCGGGGGCGCAGCCGGCGCGGCCGGGACCGCGGGTGCGCTCGCGGTCGCCGCGGCGACGCTGGGCTGGGCGATCGACAACGCGCTGACCCGGCCGCTCGCCGAGCGCGAGCCGCTCGACGTGGTCGCCGTCAAGGGCGCGCTCGGCGCGGCGTTCACCCTCGCCGCGGCGGTGATCGCCGGCGAGCCGATCCCGCCCGCCGGTCCGGCGCTGGTCCTGCTCGCGTGCGGCGCCACCGACTACGGCGTGTCGCTGCGGCTGTACCTGCTCGCCCAGCGCGCGATCGGCGCCGGCCGCACCGGCTCGGTGTTCGCGATCGCGCCGTTCATCGGCGCCGGGATCGCGATCGCGATCGGCGGCCGTGCCGTCACCGGCTGGACGCTCGCGGCCGCCGGCCTGTTCGCCGCCGGCGTCGTCTTGCACCTCACCGAGCGCCACGGCCACGATCACGTCCACGAGCCGACCGAGCACGATCACGTCCACCGCCACGACGAGGGCCACCACGATCACACCCACGATCCGCCGTTCGTGGGCGAGCACGCCCACCCGCACCGCCACGACCGGCTGGTCCACGCCCACGACCACGCCCCCGATCTCCACCACGCGCACGACCACTGACCGCCGGCGTCATCGGCGGCCCTGGACGGGTGCCGCCGCGATGTTCTCGCACAGCTCGCGCAGCGCGGCGCGCGCCGCCCCATCGCCGGATCCGCCGGCCAGCTGCAGCGCACGCTGGGGCCGGAGCGCGGCGACCTCGGCGGCCAGCACGTCGCGGGCGTCGCCGGGCGCGAGCGCGACACGCCGCCATGGTTCGCGCTGCTCGATCGCCTCGAAGATCGGCCGCCGGCGCGACATCAGCCGCCGGACCAGCGCGTATCCCGGGTAGCGCGTCACGGTCGGCGACTACCGGCGGCCCGGCACGGCGATCTGGCGCATCCACAGCGTCGACGCGGTCGCGACCGCGAGCGCGGCGAGCATGGCCAGCGCGAACACCAGCCGCGCGCCGGGGAACAGCGACAGCAGCACGCTGTCGAGCTTGCGCGCCATGACGACGTCGCCGACGATCTGGTTGTCGAACCCGCGGATCGGCTGGGCCAGCACCTGGTAGATCGCGCCGCCGGCCGTGGCCTCGGCGGTGCCGGCGGTCACCGCGGCGACCCGGACCAGCGCCGGCGGCACGCTGCCGATCGCGGTGCCGCCGGGCGCGACGATCGACAGCCGGGTCTGCTCGTCGAGCCTGATCTCACCGAACAGCCGGGCGGCGTCGACCTCCACGATGAACGCGCTGGCGACCTCCTTGTTCTTGTCGTTCCCGAGCACGAGCGTGCGGGTGTAGAACAGGCCGAGCCCGGGCGATGGACCGGGCCCGAGCAGCCCGGATGCGACCAGCGCGGCGTCGTCGGTGCGGACCAGGCTGATCGAGCGGTCCTTCTGGGTCAGCGCGGCCTGGATCCACGGCAGCCGGGTCAGGTCGCTGCGGCCGGCGGTCGGCGCGGCGCTCGAGTACAGCATCCGGCCCTTGCTGTCGGCGACCGCGATCGTCGTCGGGTACTGCGTCCCCGCGAAGTCCTGGACCAGCGTCCAGTCCTGCGACATCAGCGCGTTGTGGATCCGGTCGAGGTTCTCGGCGTCGGACTTGGGATCGCCGAGGCCGAAGTCGGCGTTGTCGCGGTTGGCCGCCTCGCGCATCACCGCGAGCGAGTAGACCTGGTTGGCGGCGGTGTCGAACCGCGCGGTCAGCCCGTCCCACGCCCGGTTGGTCTGCCGCGCGGTCAGCGCGAACGACGCCTGGATCTCCGCGGTCACCCGGTCGCGGACCACCAGGTCGGCGACCAGGCCGAGCCCGAGCGCGACCGCGAGCGCGGCGGCGGCGATCGCGGTCCACCGCCACGGCCGGGCGCGGTCGCGGCCCAGCTCGGCGAGCAGGTGGTCCATCGTCGGGAACCGATCGCCGGGCCGCATGCTGAGCCCGCGCAGCACGATCGCGCGCAGCGCGCCCGACACCCGCGTCTTGGCCGGCGGCGGCCGGACCTTGCCCGTGCACACCTGGTCGCCGAGCTCTTCGAACGTCTTGCCGCCGAACGGCCGGTTGCCGAACAGCGCCTCGTACAGCGCGACGCAGAACGCGAACTGATCGGTGCGCGGATCGACGTTGCCGCCGTGGAACTGCTCGGGCGCCATGTACGCCGGCGTGCCGAGCACCGAGCCCGACGCGGTGAGCTCGACGTCGTCGACCCCGGGCGGAGCGGTCCCACCCGCGTCACCCGCCTCCGGGGCCGCGGGCACCGGGCCACCGCCCGGCCGGGCCGCGGCGAGCCCGAAGTCGGTCACGCGGATCCGGCCGTTCGCGCCGACCAGGCAGTTGTCGGGCTTGAAGTCGCGGTGGACCATGCCGGCGGCGTGCGCGGCGGCCAGCCCGCGGCCGGCGGCGATGTAGACCTCGACGATCTCGGCGATCGAGTGGGGCTGCTGCTGCCACGTCCGGAGGCTCCCGCCCGGGACGAGCTCCATCGCGATGTAGGTCGTGCCGCCGGCGACCCCGACGTCGTAGACCGCGACCACGTGGGGGTGGTTGACCTGCGCCATCGACCGCGCCTCGCGGATCAGCCGATCGGTCAGCGCGTCGTCGGGGCGGCGCAGCAGCTTGAGCGCGACCTGGCGGCCGAGGTCGGCGTCGTCGGCGCGGTACACCACGCCCATCGCCCCCGCGCCCAGCCGCTCGAGCAGCGTGTAGCGGCCGAGCGAGCGGCCGGACATGCTCGGCGTGGTGAGCTTCCTCGCCGACAGCCGCGCCGACGCCGCCGCGGTC
Organism: Kofleriaceae bacterium; assembly: GCA_041495365.1. GTDB lineage: Bacteria > Myxococcota_A > Polyangia > Haliangiales > Haliangiaceae > JABFXX01. The sequence continues at coordinate 29,447 of JBGQCL010000067.1, forward strand.
GCGACCAGCGCCGGATCGCGGCTCGGCCGCACCCCCGCCACGCTGGGCTGGGTCTCCCCGAGCGCCGCGCCCGGCCCCGGCGGATCGTCGGGCGTGTCGTGCGCGTCACCCGCGTCCGTGCGCAGCGTGTCGACCGCGGCGTCGCGCGTCGCGTCGCGCGCGAGCAGCGAGATCAGATCGCGGCAGTCGGCGCAGCCGTCGAGGTGCGCGACCGCAGCCGCGCGGGCCGCGGCATCGAGCGCGCCCGACATCAGGTCCTGCACGGCGTTGGCGTCGAGACAGTCCACCGCCCGGCATTGTGGCATGGCTTCCATGCCACAATGCCGGGGTGGACCCGGTCGAGCATCTGATCGCCGCGAGCGGCCTGCCCGCCGCTGCGCCCGCGGTCATCGCGACCGCGTGGCAGGCGATGCTCGATGCCGCCCGCGCCGCGTGGCCCGAGGTCCGGATCGATCCCGCCCAGCTGGTCGAGTTCATCGCGCAGCGGCTCGCCGGCCCCGACCTCGCCGCCGCGCTCGCCAGCGCGCCCGCCGCCGACCTCGTGCTCGCCGCCGCGTGCACCGCGCAGGAGCCGACCGGCCACGCCGCGTTCGACGCCGTGCTCACCGAGGTCGACGCCGCCGGCGCCTCGACCCGCTCGCCGCGCGACCTGATCGACGACGTCAAGCAGCTGCTCCGGGTCCAGCTCCTGGTTCCCCGCGACGGCAAGCCGCCCGGCATCGCCGGCTACCGCGGCAAGGGCCCGCTGCGCGGCTGGGTCCGGATCACCGCGACCCGCGAGCTGATCCGCCACCAGCGCAGGCGCGCCCGCGAGGCCCCGAGCGAGCGGCCGCTCGACGAGGCGCTCGCCGACGCCAGCGATCCGCTGCTGTCCCAGCTCAAGGTCGAGTACCGCACCGAGTTCGCCACCGCGCTGCGCGAGGCGATCGGCGAGCTCGACGCAGAGGACCGCACGCTGCTGCGCCAGCAGATCGTCGACCAGCTCTCGATCGACGAGATCGGCGCCGCGTTCGGCGTCCACCGCGCGACCGCCGCGCGCTGGCTGCAGCGCGCCCGCGGCGCCCTGGTCGCCGCGACGCGCGGCCGGCTCGCCGCCCGGCTCAAGCTCCCGGTCGACGAGATCGACAGCGTGATCCGCCTGGTCCAGAGCCAGCTCGACGCCTCGGTGATCCGCTACCTGCGCGAGGAAGACGAAGGCCAAGACGAGGGCCAAGACGAGGGCGACGCCGAGGGCGACGTATGACGCCGCTCAGTGATAGGTGGCGCCGCCCTCCTTGTACTTCTCGCCGTACTTGTTGAGGTGGGCCGGCTCGGCGCCGCGCACGATCGCGAGGTCGACGGTGGCGTCGGCGCCGGGCTTGATCGTGACCCGGGCGCTGACCGGCTTCGCGCGCCGGACAAAGCCGTACACCGTCCAGTCGCCGGGCGGGACGCCGTCGATCACGAACTTGCCGTCGGGGCCGACCACGGTATGGCGGCGGTTGGGCAGCACGATGATGGTCGCCGCCATCTCGGGGTGGATGTTGCAGTAGACGTCGACCACGCCGGTCTCGGGGAAGCCGATCTGCTTGGTCTCGCCCTTGAGGAACGAGCCGAGGTCGAACTTGCGCGGCGGCGACTGCGAGAACACGTTGTGGAGGAACGGATCGAAGTTCGGGAACTCGACCTTCTCGCCGAGCGTGATCGCGACCAGGCCCGGGACGAACCTGCGGCCCTTCTGGGCGATCGTCGTGGCCTTCTCGGTCGGCGGCTCGTTGAAGCCAAGGATGTAGACCACGACGTCGGCGACCGCGGGCTCGCCATCGGCCTCGCTGAGCTTGACCGTGCCGACCACGCGGCCGGCCGGCTGCGCCGCGGCGGTGGCGCCGAGCCCGGCGGCCAGAACTCCCACCGCCGCGACCAGCGCTCGCATCAGAACCCGATCCCCCAGATCACGCGCGGCGCGACCTGCACGCGGTACAGGCCGATGCCGAACGCGCCGCTGACCCAGAACCGGCCGTGGATCCACGACAGATCGGGGCCGATCATCGCCCAGCTCTCGGACCGCGTGTCGAGGCTGAGCTCGGAGTAGATCTCCGCGCCGACCCGGAGCCCGCCGGTCGCCAGCACGCTGACCCCGATGCCCGGGTGCAGCTCGAGGTGGGACGCGCTCGACGCGAGATCGCCGGTGAACCCGACGTCGGCGAGGATCTGGAGCGTCCCGGACTGGTACGACACCACGGCGTCGCCCTCGACCCGCACGTTGCTGCGCGCGGTGACATCGCGCTTGACCGCGACCCGGACCAGCGGCACCAGCGCCGGCGCCTCGACCGGGTCCGGCGGCGCCAGGCGGTAGCGCGCCTCGATGCCGAACCGCTTGAACGTGAACGACACGCGCCGGCCCGGCATGCTGTCCGACATGGGCACGTCCGCCCACTCCAGCTCGACCGGCAGCCCGAGCTCCAGCTCGTCGGTGATGCCGACCAGCGGCCCCCACGCCAGCCAGGTCTCCTTGTTGCGTGAGCTGTACTTGTCGTTCTCGTCCTGGACCCAGGTCTGCAGCTCGACCCCGCGCTCCGGCACCACCTCGGTGCCGTACAGCCAGCCGTAGTAGGTACGGCCGGCGTGCGCGGTTCGCGGCAGGATACACGCGAGGAAAACCAGGGCCAGGACGGTACGCACGACGGCATCCTAGCGCAACGCCGCGGGGGTTCGTCGCATCCATGAGCGATCACATGGGCCTGCTGGTCGCAGATCTCGACGCGAGTGTGGCGTTCTATACCAGGGCGCTCGCACCGCTGGACGGCGGCGCGTGAGAAGTCCGCCACGCAGGCCGGTGGCCGCGATGGCCCGGAAGGGTCGATCGCCGTCAGTTCCCGAGCATCCAGCCGGACACCGCGAACGCTCCGCCCCGCAGCTATCCAGGGATGATCTCGATCGGCGTTGCCCCGGGCGACGGGGCGACCAGCTCGCCGATCGCGGCGGCGGACAGCCCCTCGCGCTCGAGCGCCGCGACGCACGCATCGGCGCGCTCGGCCGGCACGCACAGCAGCAGGCCGCCGCTGGTCTGGGCGTCGCACGCCAGCGATGCGCGCAGCTCGCGCTCGCTGTCGTCGGGCGGCTCGGCGGACAGCGGCGCGCCGTCGGCCCACCGCACGAGATCGGCGACGAACCCGCGGTTGGCCTTGCTGCCGGCCGGGCACAGCCGGGCGCGCAGGTGGTGGAGCGCGTCGGGCAGCAGCGGCAGCCGCGCGAGCTCGATCCGCGCGCCGACCTGCGAGCCGCGCACGATGTTGCGGAGGTGGCCGAGCAAGCCAAAGCCCGTGATGTCGGTCGCCGAGGTCACGCCGTGCGCGTGGCCGACCCGCGCGGCGCCCTGGTTGAGCGTGGTCATCGCGGCGATCGCCGCGGCGGCCGCGGCCGGGCTGGCGACGCCCTTCTTGATCGCCTGGCCGATCACGCCGGTGCCCAGCGGCTTGGTCAGCACCAGGACCTGGCCCGGCCGCGCGGTGCGGTTGGACCACAGCGCGCCGGCTTCCACCTCGCCGGTCACCGACAGCCCGTACTTGAGCTCGGCGTCGCGCACCGAGTGGCCGCCGACGATCGCGACGCCGGCCTGCGCGCAGGTCCGGGTCCCGGCGGCGAAGATCGCGTCGAGCACCTCGAGCGGCAGCTGGTCGTCGGGGAAGAACACCAGGCTGAGCGCGAACCGCGGCTCGCCGCCCATCGCCCACACGTCGGACATCGCGTTGGCGGCGGCGATCGCGCCGAACGCGTCCGGATCGTCGACCAGCGGCGCGATCACGTCGGCGGTGAGCACGAGGTCGCGGCCGGCCGTGCCGCGCACCACGGCCGCGTCGTCGGACAGCTCGTGATCGACGACGATGTCGGAGCGCCCACCGCCCGCGGCATGCGCGGTCGGCAGGTGCGCCAGGACCTGGGACAGCTCACCGAGCCGCAGCTTGGCCGCTCAACCACCGCCCCGCGCGTACTGCGTCAGGCGGATCGCGGCTCGGGCTTCAGGCGTCATCCCCGCATCTAACCACACTGGCGGCGCCTGGCCAGTACGCGTCAGGGCAAGACGATGCCGCGCATGAACAGGTCGAGCGCGAGGTGGCTGATCGCCGCGTCGCTGGCGAGCGCGGCCGGGACCTGGAACACCACCGCGACGCGGTAGTTCGGGCCGATCAGCGCGACCACGATCTGGCCGATCGCGACCTTGCCGATCATGCCGTGGAACAGCGCGGCCGGACGCTGGGCGCCGCCGACCAGCATCTTGTCCAGCTTGTCGAGCACGAGGTGGTTGACGCGGGCGTGGTACTGCGCCAGCTCCTTCGGATCGTTGCTCGCGATCGCGATCGGCCCACCCGCGATCAGCACGCCGCGCGGGTTGATCGCGACGACGAGGTTGTTGTTCGCCGAGATCTGGAACCCGGGTGGGATCACCAGCTGCACGCCCTGCCCGATCGACATCTTCTGGCCGCTGGCCGGCACGGCCGGCGCAGGTCGCGGCGGCCGGGGGCGCGGCGAGGGGCGCGGCGCGACCGGCGGTGGCGGTGCCCACGGGTCCGGCCCGGGCGCGGGCGGCGGATCGATCGCCGCCTGCCCGGGCGCGGCCTGCCCGGGCGCATCGGCGGGCGGCGGCATCGCATCCGCGGATACCGCCGGCGCGGGCGGCGTCACCGGCGACGGCGCGACCACGGGGCGCCCGTGGTTGGCGAGCACCAGCGCGCCGATCCCGGCGCCGGTGGCGAGCACCCCGGCGATCGCGATGATGGCGGCGTTGCGGCGCGCGGCGGCGACCGGCGGCGCCATCGGCCGCGACGCGGGGCTCGCCGTGCCCGGGGCCGGCCCGGGCGGGCCACGCCGTGTAGCCGGCGAGCGGCGCGCCCGGGCCGAGACGTCGGGGCGGAGCAGCTTCAC